>JBILUB010000411.1:0-2861 GCA_044371245.1 Opitutaceae bacterium | reverse complement strand
CGCTGCCATCGCCCAGGCCAGCTCACGTTCGCGAGCCCGGCGGAGATGTCGGCTTCGCTCAGTCCGAAACGCGGGGCCGCCAGGCGCGCGGCCAGAGTGGCCGTCGCCGCGTTCAGCCGCTGGTAATCACCCTCGAGGGCGGAGCGGGGATAGCGGAGCGGATCCTCGCCAAAAACATCCCGCACCGCGGTAAGGGGTGCTCCCCGCTCCGCCGCGATTCGCCGCACCACGGCCTCCGCCGGCGCGGGCAGGCGGCCCATAACGACGGGCCGCCCGGGCTTGATGATGCCCGCCTTCTCGGCCGCGATTTTTTCGAGCGTGTCCCCCAGGATTTCGCAGTGGTCGAGACCGATGCTCGTGATCACGGCCACCTCGGGTTCGATGATGTTGGTCGCATCCAGGCGTCCGCCCAGCCCGACCTCGATCACCGCGACCTCACAGCCGCGCCGTGCGAACTGGAGGAAGGCCATCGCGGTCATGAACTCGAAAAAACTCGGCCCCTCGCCCGGCCGGGCCCGATCCAGCGCCATCGCCCGCGGCTCCAGTTCCGCGACGTAGCGCACGATCTCTTCCTCGCTCAGCCCGACTCCGTCCACCTGCACCCGCTCGCCGAGCCGGACCAGATGCGGCGAGGTGTAGAGCCCGGTGCGCCGGCCCGCGGCCCGCAGGATAGCGGCGAGCATCGCGGCGACGGACCCTTTGCCATTTGTGCCCGCGATGTGCAGGGCGGGTACCCGGCGCTCGGGGTGGCCGAGCGCCGCGGCAAACTCCCGCATCCGATCGATGCCGAAGGATACTCCGCGCGCCTTTAGCGCGTAGAGTTTTTCACAGACCGCGGCGTAGTTCGCGGCGGATACCGGGTCCGTTGACATGGGGTCCGTGGGAGGCTTGCCGCGGCGGCGATCCCGGACCAGCCGTCAGATGCCCGGGCACGAGGGTCGGGGTTTCAAGCCGCGGCCGGCGACTTCTTGGTGTGCAGCGCGCAGAGCACGTTGCGCAGTCGGTCACGCAGCTCGAGCCGCGGGATGATCAAGTCGATCAAGCCCTTGTTTTGCAAAAACTCGGCGGTTTGAAAGCCGGGGGGGAGTGTCTGCTTCACGGTGTCTTTGATGACTCGTGCGCCCGCGAAACCGATCAGCGCGCCGGGTTCGGCGATGTTCACATCGCCCAGCACCGCGAAGCTCGCCGTCACCCCGCCCATGGTCGGGTGGGTCAGCACCGAGATGTAGGGCAGCCCCGCCTGCGCCAGGCGACCCAGGGCCGCACTGGTCTTGGCCATCTGCATCAGGGAAAAAATTCCTTCCTGCATGCGGGCGCCGCCCGACGCGGAAAAGATGATGCACGGACACTTCTCTTCGCGGGCTCTTTCGATCGCGCGGGTGATTTTCTCGCCCACCGCCGAGCCCATCGCGCCACCACAAAAACGGAAATCCATCACCGCGACCGACACCTTGATGCCGTGGATCTTGCCGACACCGCAAATCACCGCCTCGGGCAGTCCGCTGTCGCGCTCGTACTTTTTGATCCGCTCCGGGTAGGGCGCGGAGTCGACAAACTTCAGCGGATCGGCGGAGCGCACCGCCGCGTCGTGCTCCACAAAACTCTCCGCGTCGAACAGGTGCTTGATCCGGGAGCGTGCCCCGACCGGGAAATGATACCCGCTCTTCGGCGCCACCATTTGGTTCGCCTCGAGCTCCTGATTAAAAATGACCTCCCCGGAGATCGGGCACTTGGTGTAGAGGCCCTTGGGGATATCCTTCTTTTTTACGACGACGGTCGAGTACTTCGGCTTGCTGAACAAAGACATACGCGAAAGGGAAAGCTCGTGAAGAGGGCGGTTAACCGTGACCAAAGGTGCAGACATCCAGATTCACGCAGCCCGCCCGGCGGAGCACCGAAGCGCAGGCGTTGAGGGTCGAACCCGTGGTGAAGACGTCGTCGATGAGCACATACCGAAGGTCCGGGTTAATGGGGCTACCCGGGGTGAGGGCAAACGCGTTTTTGAGGTTCGCCCGGCGCTGCTCCCGGTCGAGATCGGTCTGTGTCCGCGTGTCGGCCACACGTCGGAGCAGGGCCTCCACCCGCGTGCCGCCAGCCAGGCGGCGGGCCACGGCGCGGGCCAGCTCGGCGCCCTGATTATAGCCGCGCTCGCGTTCTTTCCGGGGATGCAGGGGCACCGGCACCAGCACCGCTCCGCGCAGAAAATCGGCCGTATGCGCCCGCTCCGTCAGCAACTCGGCCATGTCCTCCAAGGCAAAGAGTCCCTGTCGGTACTTGAGCTCATGCACGAGGTCCCGCGCCGGCCCGCGGAAAAGCACCGCCGTGCGCCCTTCCCCAAACTCCGGCCGCAACCCTTCGCAGTGCGTACAGAGCCGCTCCCCCGTGGTCTCCCCGAAAAAAGGATGCCCACAGCAGGGGCAGCACGGGGGCGAAACTTTCACCAGCAGGGGCGCACATACCCGGCAAACGTGGCGCAGCGACCCGCCCTCCACCACCCCCCCGCAGTGCAGACACGAGGGCGGGAAAAACACGTCGCGCAGACCCCGCGCCAGGCCGCTCCATCCACCCCTGCGCCGCGGGTCGCCTTTTCGATCCCTCGCCGCGGCGTCGTCCTCTGGACCTGCCTCGGACTCGTTCATCGCTCCCCCCAGGGCGGCGGATAGTGCACCTGCATCAGGCACAGCCCTTGAGGTGGCGCGGTCTCGATCTCGCCCGTGCGTTCCCGCGAGGCCAGCACCTCCTCGATCCGCCCGGGCGTGAGCTTGCCCATCCCCGCGTAAACCAGCGCGCCCACGAGGCTCCTCACCATCTTGTACAGAAAGCCCTCGGCCTCCGCCTCGACCCGGAGCCGATGCCCCTCG
>JBILUB010000051.1:0-10579 GCA_044371245.1 Opitutaceae bacterium | reverse complement strand
GGGGGGGCGGGCGGAAGAGCGGCCGTGAGCGGGGCATGATCCGGCCGGTGATTCAATCTTTCGCGCCGCGGAGCCGTGTTCCTTGCGCATTTACGCCGGCACCGGGTTCGGGCTCGCTGGTCCGATGTTGGGCATGTCGTCTTTTTCTTCCTTCGGGTTTCGCGTCTGGTTTCTAGCCACCCTTCTCTGTCTGCCAGGCTTGGCGGGTGGCGCGCGCGCGGGGTCCGCGGGCGACGCTCCCGCCAGCTCTCCCCACGAAGTCGCCGGCGGCGGCTCACCGGCCGCGGTCGAAGCGTTGCGAGCGATCGTCCATCGCCAACGCGAGGCGCTGGCGGCCGCGCGCGAGAAGGACGATCCTTCCGAGCTCGAGGACCTGCGGCCGCGGTTGCAGCGCGTACTCGACGACTACGAGAGACTGGTCTCGGCCCATCCCGATTTTGCCGCCGCCTGGGCCGCCTACGGTCTCTTTCTGTGCGAGCCGGTGATCGAGGATCGCAAGGCTGCCCTGGCCTTGCTGCTCAAGGCCAACGCCCTCGATGGCGGGCTCGCGGTGGTCAAAAACCAGATCGGGGTGATTCTCGCCGAGGACGGCCGACCGATTGATGCTTTTAATTACTTTCTCGCCGCCGCGGACCTCGAGCCCGAGGAGCCCCTGCGGCATTTCCAAATCGGTCTCGTGCTCGCGGAGGGGCGGGCCGATTTTCTGAAATCCGGCGCCTGGCCCGCTTCCGTGCTGGATCAGTCGATGCTCACCGCGTTCGCGCGCGCGGCGACTCTCGCCCCGGAGCGCACCGACTACGCCTATCGCGCGGCCGAGGCTTACTATGACTTGGCGGAGCCGCGCTGGGAGGCAGCCTACGCGGCGTGGACCGCTCTGGAGCAGGGCCTGACGGGTAGGCTGGAGGTCCAGGTGGTGCGTTTGCATCGGGCCCGGGTGCTCTGGAAACAGGGGCTGGCGGGTGATGCCCGTGAGTTGCTGGAGACGGTGAGCGCAGCTGAGCTGGCGGGGCAAAGGGCGCGTCTCGAGGCGGAGTTTGCCGCGGAGGAGGAGGCGGAGAAGCGAAAGGCCGCGTCTGGCAAATAAGGTGGCAGCGGCGATACCTCCCGTTTAACCCCTGCTCCTTTCAACCATGTCCTGGCTCCGCCGCTTCGAGCGTCATCTCGGGTTTCTCGCCGTGCCGCACTTGTTTCCGGCGATCGTCGTCGGGCAGGTGTTTTTCTACTTGGTCGACCTTTTGGGGATGTTCGACGTGTCCCTGCTCTGGTTTGCGTGGCGGCCGGTCTGGGCGGGTGAGTGGTGGAGGGTGGGCACGTTTTTGGTTTCGCCGCCGGAGGTCCACTGGATCTGGTTCGCCTTTGCGGTGGCCTGTTTGTTCTCGCTGGGGCAATCGCTGGAGCAGGAGTGGGGCACGCTGAAGTTTAACTTGTTTCTGCTGCTCGGCGCGGTCTTCACGCTGGCCGCCGCGCTCCTCGCGCCGGATCGGGTGGTCGGGAGCGGGTTTATCGCGGGCTCCATCTTTCTCGCTTTTGCGTACCTGAACCCGAATCACGTGTTTCACTTGTATTTGATCCTGCCGGTGCGGGCCAAGTACCTCGCCGTGGCGACCCTGGTGCTCTACACATTGGCGTTTGTCCAAGGGGACTTGGCGATCCGTCTCTCGGTGCTCGCGGCGCTGGGCAACTGTCTGGTGTTTTTCGGGCCGAGCATGATCGCCGATCTGCGAGGCGGGCGCCGGCAGCTGGCTTTTCGCGGCCGGCAAAAGGCGGCGGCGCGCGAGCAGGCGACCGCCGGGCCCCGGCACGCGTGCGCCGTCTGCGCGAAGAACAGCGACACGCATCCGCACGAGGATTTCCGTTATCGGGCGGATGATCGTTGTTACTGCTCCGAGCATCTGCGTCTGCCGGTCGGCTCCGCGACTCCGCCGCCTGGCGGCTCCGCGCGATGAAGCCCGGTACGCCCGCGCGGCGCGCGCCGCCGCCGCCGTTTTCGCTGCCTCCGACTTCGCAGTTGGCTACGCTGGGTGCGTGGCTGGACTTTGCCCAGCGGGTGTATGCCGAGGCCGGGCTCGCGCTCGGGCAGGTGAGCGACAACGCGCACGACGAGGCGCTCTATCTTCTGCTCCGCACGCTGGACTGGCCGCTGGACAGTGATGAGTCGGTCCTGGCGCGTCCGCTCTCGCCGGCGCAGCGGATCGCCCTGCGGGAGGTGCTGCACGCCCGGGCGGTGCGCCGGGTGCCGGCCGCCTATCTCACGCGTGAGGCTTGGCTGGGTGGGCTGCGGTTTCACGTGGACGAGCGGGTGATCATCCCGCGCAGTTATTTCGTGGAGTTGATCCCGACGCTCGGCGGGCTCCTGCCTGCGGGCAGGACGGTGCGGCGAGCGGTCGATGTGTGCACTGGTTCCGGGTGCCTCGCGATCTTGCTGGCGGCGGAGTTTCCGGAGGCGCGAGTCGAGGGGCTGGATCTTTCGCCGGAGGCGCTGGAGGTCGCCGCGATCAATGTGAAGGCGCATGGGCTGCGAGGGGGGCCCGGCGCCCGGGTGCGCCTGCACCGCAGCGATGTCTTGGACGCGTTGCCTCCGCCGGCGCGGCTGGAGGACGGTTTTGATCTGATCGTGAGCAATCCGCCGTATGAGCCGAGCGCGCATGTGGACCGCCAGGATCCGGAGTTTGCCGCGGAGCCGCGGCTGGCGCACGATGGCGGGCCGGACGGTTTGGTGATCGTGCGCAAGCTGCTGCGGCAGGCGCGTGAGCGGCTGGCGCCGCACGGGGTGGTGGTGGTGGAGATCGGGGGGCTGCGCCGCGCGGTGAATCGTGAGTTTGCCGCGCTCGCCCCCGAGTGGTTGCAGACGGAGGACGGGAGCAACTGCGTCTTTTTCGTGCGAGCGGAGCGGCTGCGCGCGTGGCCCGGCTAGGGTGTGTCTGGAGGAGGAAGCGAGGCAGCGCCGGGAGGAGAGCGGCTCAGTCTTTGCGGCGAAACTTCGCGAAGGGGAGCGGTTTTTTGGCGGGTGTGGGGCGCGGCTTCGGCGGGGGCAGGCCGGGCGAGCCGGCGGGCACGCGCATGCCGCAGGGGGCGGTGGTGAGGGCGCCACCCGAGCAGCCGGTTTTGACGGATTTGATCTTGGGCTCGGGGGTGACGTCGCGGGTCTCGCGGTGCTCGTCGAGCAGGCGGCGGGCCACGTCTTTCAGGCCGAGGCGCTGGAGGGTGCCGCGCAGGGCTTTTTTCATCTCGGGTTTGTACCAGAAGAAAAAGCTGCGCTGTTCCTGTTTCTCCTCGGGGGTGCGGGCGACCGGCACGGGCTTGTGGTCGTAGGGGTGGACGCCGGTGGCGTAGATCTCGGTGGCCACGGTCATCGGGGTGGGGGTGAAGTCCTGGACTTGTTCGAGGCGGAAGCCGAGGTCTTTGGTTTTGAGCGCGAGCTCGGCCATGTCTTCCGGGCGGGAGCCGGGGTGCGAGCTGATGAAGTAGGGGATGACGGGGGTGTCGGGTTTGCCGGCTTTTTTCGCGGCGGCGTCGAACTTTTCCTTAAACTTGTAGAAGAGGTTAAAGCTGGGTTTGCGCATGACGCGCAGCACGTGGTCGCTGGTGTGCTCGGGGGCTACTTTGATGCGGCCGGGCACGTGGTGGGCGGCGAGCTCTTCGATGTATTTTTCGTGGCTGGCTTTTACCTCGGGGGTGGCGCCTTTGTCGTGGAGGAAGAGGTCGTAGCGGATGCCGCTGGCGACGTAGGCGTGCTTTACTCCTTCGGTCTCGCGCACGGATTTATAGATGTCGAGGAGGGCGGTGTGATCGGTGTCGAGGTTGCGGCAGACGTCGGGCCAGATGCAGGAGGGGCGCACGCACTCGTCGCAGATCCACTGCTCCTTGCCCTTCATTTTGTACATGTTGCCGGAGGGGCCGCCGAGGTCGCTGATGGTGCCGCGAAAGTCGGGCATCTGTTTCACCGATTCGACCTCGCGGAGGATGGAGGCCTTGGAGCGGGAGGCGACGAACTTCCCCTGGTGGGCCGAGATGGTGCAGAAGCTGCATCCGCCGAAGCATCCGCGGTGCATGTTAATGGAGTGCTTGATCATCTCGTAGGCGGGGATGGGGCCGCGCTTACGGTATCTCGGGTGGGGCAGGCGGGTGTAGGGCAGGTCGAAGGAGGCATCGATCTGCTCCTCGCTCATGGTGGGGAAGGGCGGATTGACGACGAGCAGGCGCTCGCCGGTGGGCTGCAGGAGGCGACGGGCTTTTACGCGGTTGGACTCGGTTTCGATGGCTTTGAAGTTTTGGGCGTAGAGTCCGCGGTCTTCGTCGCACTCGTCGTGGGAATGGAGCTGGTGGTCCTCCCAGTTGGCGTTCTTCGGGGCGGGGCGTCCGGCGGGGAGCAGGACGGCGGTTTGGGGGATGGTGGTGAGCGAGGAGAAGGGCACGCCGCGTTTGAGCAGGCGGACGCACTCTTTCAGCGGCAGCTCTCCCATGCCGTAGACGAGGAGGTCGGCCTCGCTGTCGGCGAGGATGGAGGGTTTGAGGGTCTCCGACCAGTAGTCGTAGTGGGTGACGCGGCGCAGCGAGGCCTCGATGCCGCCGATCATGACGGGCACTTCGGGGTAAAGCTGTTTCAGTATCCGGGAATAGACTACGGTGGCGTAGTCGGGGCGGAAGCCGGTCTCGCCGCCGGGGGTGTAGGCATCCTCGGAGCGGGGTTTTCTCGCCGCGGTGTAGCGGTTGACCATCGAGTCCATGCAGCCGGCGGTGACGCCAAAAAAGAGACGTGGCGCCCCGAGTTTTTTAAAGTCGCGCAGGTCGTCGCGCCAGTTGGGCTGGGGCAGGATGGCGGCGCGCAGGCCCTCGGCCTCAAGCAGGCGGCCGATGACGGCGGTGCCGAAGGCGGGGTGGTCGACGTAGGCGTCGCCGGAGACGAGGATGACGTCGACCCATTCCCAGCCGCGGGCTTTTACCTCGTCGGCGGTGGTGGGCAGCCAGCGGGCGGGGTTCCAAACGGGTTCGCTGGAGTAGATTTTGGCGGGGGCGTTGGCGGCGGGCGAGCTCACGGGACGTTAAGGTTGGCCAACAAAGGCCGGATTGCACGCGCGAGGGAACAGCAATCCCGGGCCGAAGCGACTCGGGGCCTCCCGCCCCCGGGACGCCGGGCGGGGAAGGACCGATCGTGTAACCTAATGGGTTACAGAATGCCGGGGTTTGGCGTGGCTGCGGGGGCGTGGTCGCGCTCCGGGGGGGCGGGGGAGGGGGGCGCTCGGGGGGGCGCGGTGGCGTGCCGGGGCCGCGGGGGCGCTTCGGGGCTCAGAGGTCGGGGCAGAAGCCGTAGAGAAGGTCGTCGCGGCCTTTGCCGGGCCACTCCACTTGGTTGATGCGCAGGTGGCGCATGACGGAGAGGACCAGGTCGTTCAACGCCGCTTCGTAACCGAAAATCGAATACAGGGGCGGGGCGTCGATCCGCACGACAAAGGCGGCGAGTCCGACCTCCTGGAGCATGCGCACGCTGCGGTCCACCATCTCGGCCTCGGCCGCGCTGCCGCCCTGGAGGAAGATCACGGGCTTGGGCGCGGCGGTCATTTGCTGGAAGGGGCCGTGGGCGAACTGGAGAAAGTCGCTGATCGGGGGGCAGGGCCAAAAAACGCCCTCCATGAATTTGCAGGCGAGGTTCTGGCTGAAGTCGGAGATGGGGGCGGCGGTGACGAGGTTGAAGCCGCCGGACCAGGCGCTGGGGAGCTTAAGCATGGCTTCGCGCAGCTCGGCCGGAGCGCGGCTGGCCAGCAGGGTCCGGAGGAGGGGTCCGGAGGGGAGGGTGGCCCGGCAGTCGTCGAACTGGGCGGCGAATTGGAGGGCGGCGAGGTAGCCGGCGAGCGGGCCGACGAAGCGAAGGAGGGTGGTGTACTCTTCGGCCAAGGGGAACTCGACGAGTTCGTGGCCTTCATCGAGGAGGCCTTGGAGGAGGGCGGCCCGGTCGGGCTTGCCGGCGGCGCGGGCGGCGGCGGGCGTGCTGGCGGTGAAGAGGACGGTATGGGCAAAGGCGTGGCGCCGGCGGAGCGCTATCTGGGCGTTGGGCGAGACGCCTTGGGAGAAAACGACGAGGGTCTTGCCGGCAAAGGCTCCGGGGGCGGGTTCGATGAAGCCGGAGAGCGGTAGGTAGGCGGCGGCGCGGTCGGTGAAGAGGTTGAGCAGCATCACCAGGTAGCGGGCGTGGGCTTCCGAGCTGCCGGTGCCGGTGACGAGGAAGCGGCGGGTGGCGTGGGTGCGCGGGGTGAGCGGGGCGGGGCCGCGGGCGAGCATCGCGGCGAGGGTGTCGGGGATGCTGGCGATGCGGGCGGCGAGGAGTTGGTGGCCGAGGGGATCGGGGAGGGTGGGCGGAAGCATCGGCGGTGGGTGGGAGCCTCGGTGGCGTGCCGGGTGTCAGCAAGCTTCGGGCCGCCGCCGCGGGGCTGGGGGGGCTGGGCGGGAGCCGGTGCTGCGCGCCTTTGCGCGCGGGGGCGGAGGAGCGCGGAGGGGGCTCGGAAACGGGCTTGCTTCGGGCGGGGAGCGCGGAGTGTTTGCGCCTCAGCTTTGCCCGGCCGCAGGCCGGGTGATTTTTATGAAAACGATCCTGCTGCTCTTCGCGTCAAATGTGTTCATGACCTGCGCCTGGTACGGGCACTTGAAGTGGAAATTCCTGGAGGGGCGCTCGCTGTGGACGGTGATCTTCTTGTCCTGGGGGATCGCGTTTTTCGAGTACTGCCTGATGGTGCCGGCCAACCGTATCGGGTATCAGCAGGAGGGTTTCAGCGGGTATCAGCTGAAGGTGATTCAGGAGGCGATCACGCTGTCGGTCTTTATCGGGTTCGCGTGGTTGGTGCTGAAGGAGCGGCTGACGTGGAACTATGCGGTGAGCTTCGGGCTGATCTTGCTCGCGGTGTGGTTCGCGGTGGCTTTTCGCCCGGCGGGCGGGGCGGGCGGGCACACGCCGTAGGGTGTGTTCGGGAAAAGCGAATTTGCTCAGGGGGCGAAGCAGTGCTCGCCCGGCGGGGTGTCGCGAGGGGCCGCGGCGAGGGGGCGGACAGGGGCGGGCGGGAGGGGTCGGGGCGTGGCGGCGCGGCGCGGGATCGCGCGTGGTCGGTCCGCGAGTCTGGCCGGGGCGGGGGCGGGGGCCGGCTCGCGCGGCGTATCCGCGCCGGTCGGTTTGCCGCTGATGAGGGTCTCGAGGTGGGAGACGGCCTGGGACTGCACCACGGCTTGGGCGCTGAGTTCTTCGGCGGAGGCGGCGAGCTCTTCGGAGGAGGCGGCGTTGCCCTGCATGACCTGATCCATCTGGTGCATGGCGATCGAGATCTGCTCGATGCCGCCGCTCTCTTCGCGGATGGCGGTGAGCACGGAGGAGACGAGGTGGTCGATGTCGCCGATGTGGGAGCTGACCGCGGCGACCTCGCGGTCCACGCGTTGGCCGAGCTCGACGCTGGCTTGGGTGCGTTCGAGGGTGGAGGTGATGCGGGTGGCGGTCTCGCGCGAGGCGGCCGCGCTGCGCTGGGCGAGGGCGCGCACCTCGTCGGCCACGATGGAGAAGCCGGCGCCGGCGTCGCCGGCGCGCGCGGCTTCGACCGCGGCGTTCAGGGCGAGGATGTTGGTCTGGAAGGCGATTTCGTCGATGGTCTTGATGATCTGGCCGATTTCGCGGCTGTTTTGGGCGAGGCCTTCGAGGGCTTGGGCGAGCTCGCGGCCGCCGCTGGCGGCGCGCTCGACCTCGCCGCGGGCGCGGCCGGCGAGCGCGGCGACTTGGGAGAGCTCGCCGAGGTTGCGTTTGGCGGTGGCGTTGAGCTGTTCGAGCGAGGCGCTGGTTTCCTCGAGGGAGGCGGCTTGCTGAGAGGTGCCGGCGGCGAGTTGTTGCCCGCTGGTGGAGACGTGATCGGCGGCGGCGGTGGTCTGGCGGGCGCCGGCGGCGAGCTCGGCGCTGACGGAGCGCAGGGCGGAGGAGATGTTTCGGGCGTAGGCGAAGGAGACGGCCAGGCCCACGAGGAGGCCGACGACGCTGAGGAGTATGACGAGGATCTCGGACTCGATGGCGAGATCGCGGGCGATTCCGATTTCGCGGGTGACCTCGTCTTTCACCGCGTCGCAGGAGGTGGCGAGTTGTTCGCGCAGGGCGGTGCGGCGGTTGAGGAGGCGCTCACGGGCGGCGCCGAGGGTCTCGGCGTCGCGGTCGCGGGCGGCGGTGTAGGCGGCGAAGTCGGTGAGGAGGGCGTCGAGCTCGCCGTAGAGGTCGACGATGATGTCCCGCGCCGCGGTGGCGGGGCGCGGACCGTCGGCGAGGAGGCGGGCGGCTTCCTGGAGATGGGCGCGAGCGGCGAGGGCGGGCACGGAGGCGTCGGCACCGCCCTCGATGGCGAGGGAGACGTCGAGAAGGGCGCCTTCGGCGTTGGCCACGGCGACGAGGGCGGGGGTCTTGCGCTCGGCGACGTCGCGGAGGAGGGTGGAGATTTCCCCGACCTCACGGTAGATCAGGGCGGAGAGTCCGGCGAGGAGGAGGCCAAAGACGGCGGTGAGGGTGAAGAGGCGGGCGCGGATGCTGCGTTTGCGGCCGAAGAGCCAGCCGGCGAGGCCGGTGACCAGGCCAAAGGCGCTCGCGCCGAGGTAGCCGAGCAGGCCGAGCTCGGGGCCCGCGGGGGAGCCTGCGAGCTCTTCGGAGGCGAATGCGAGGTGGGGCAGGGCAAGGGTGAATCCGGAGAGGGAGCGGACTCCGGCGCGGCTGGTCGTGGGGGGTCGCATAGGGGCAGGATCGACTCCGGCGGGGCCCGGCTGGATGAGGGCTTGCCTAAATCGGCGAGGATTTTCCTGCCTCGGCCGGGGTGAAGCGTCGCCTGCCGCGGGGGCGACGGACGTGGGTGAATCAAGGCTCCACGAGGCCGAGGCGGACGGCGAGGCGGGCGAGCTCGGCGAGGGAGTGCAGGCCGAGTTTGCGCATGAGGCGGACGCGGTGGGCCTCGATGGTTTTGGGGCTGAGTCCGAGGCGGGCGCCGATTTCCTTGGTGGTGCGCCCGTCGGCGAGGTCGCGGAGGACCTCGAGCTCGCGGGAGGAGAGCTCGGCGGGCGGGGTGGGGCGGAGCGGAGGGGTGCGGCGCAGCTCTTCGAGTACGACGCGGGCGATGCGGGGGCTGAAGTAGGCCTCGCCGGCGAGGATGGCGCGCACGGCGAGGAGGAGCTCTTCGGAGGAGTTTTCCTTGGCGAGGTAGCCTTGGGCGCCGGCGCGGAGTGCGTCCGATACGTAGCGGCGGTCGGCGTGCATGGATAACACGAGGACGGCGGGTGCGGGCGAGAGTTGGCGGATCTCGGGGAGGAGCTCCAGGCCGGTGCCATCGGCGAGGCTGAGGTCGAGTACGACGAGTCGGGGCCGGGCGCGGGCGAGCGTGGCGCGGGCCTGGGCCAGGCTGCCCGCTTCGGCGATGGTCTCGGGGGGGTGTTCGCGCTCGAGGACGGCGCGGAGCCCGGCGCGGACGAGGGTGTGGTCGTCGACGAGGAGCAGGGTGGGCGGGGGAGCGTGCGATCTCATCGGGCGCGCGGGGGTGGACGCGGCGGGGGCAGGGGTAGCGCAAGGCTGGCGCGGGTGCCGGCGGGGCGTCGTCGGCGGAGGGTGAGCGTGCCGCCGAGTTGCAGGGCGCGGTCGCGGATACTGAAGAGCCCGAAGCCGGTGCCGCGGCGGGGGGGCGGGGCGGTCCGCGTCCGATCGGGTGAGGCCTGGCCGTCGTCCTCGACGTGGAGGGTGAGGGTGTTTCCGCGCAGGAGGAGGCGGAGGTGCAGGCGGGAGGGGCTGGCGTGTTTGGTGGCGTTGACGAGGAGCTCGCGGGCGCTGCGGAAGATGAAGTTGACCAGTTCGGCCGGGATCCCGGGTGGCGGAGGGTCGGCGCGGACCTCGACGGCGATCTGGTGCCGGGTGGCGATCTCTTCTCCCAGCCACTGGAGGGCGGGCGCCAGACCGAGCTCGCGGACGAGAGGTGGGCTGAGCTCGAAGAGGAGTCCACGGGCCTCCTCGAGCGCGCGTTCGACCTGGGCGGAGGCGAGCTGGAGGGCGGGGTGGGCGGAGCCGGGGCCTAGCTGGTGGGAGAGTTCGCCGAGCTGGATGCGGCAGGCGGTGAGGGTTTGCGCGAGGTGGTCGTGGAGATCGCAGGCGAGGCGGCGGCGCTCTTTTTTCTCGGTCTCGATGAGCTGGCGGGCGAGGGCGCGGAGGCGGCGTTGATAGTGGAGGAGCTGGCGGCGGGAGCGGAGGGTGTCGGTGACGTCTTCCTGGACGCCGATGTAGTGGGTGAGTCGGCCCCGGCGGTCGAAGACGGGGGTGAGGCTGAGGTCGTTCCAGAAGGGGGTGCCGTCCTTGCGGAGGTTGCGCAACTGGGCGCGGCAGGGGGTGTGCGCTTGAAGTGCGGCGCGGAGGGCGTTTTGGGCGGGTTGGCGGCGCTTGCCTTGGAGGATCCGGCAGTTTCGCCCGAGCAGCTCGGAGGGGCGGTAGCCGGTGAGGCGCTCGAAGGCTTCGTTGACGTAGATGAGGGGTAGGTCGGGGCGGCGGGCGTCGGCGATGGTGATGCCGTGGCGAACCTGCGCGAGGCAGCGGCGGAGG
>JBILUB010000409.1:0-2871 GCA_044371245.1 Opitutaceae bacterium | reverse complement strand
GACGGGGGTGAAGGCGCGGGCCATGGAGGGGGCGGTGGGGCGAAAGGAGGGTCTTTAACGCCGAGGCGCGAAGGGCGGAGTGAAGGACGTGAAGGACGGAATCCAAGACTGCGTTTCCAACCACGAAACGCCGGCGATATACGAAAGCGGAGGCAGTCGGAGGAGCTGATTTTTCGGAGGGGTCACGGAGCCGAGCCGGAGCCCGGAAGCAGAGGTCACGGAGGCAAGGTAAGGCAATTTCTTGCTCTGTGAACTCGGTGTGGGAGCTCTGTGTTCTCGGTGACGAAGCATGATCGGTAGAAGATTAGACCACGTCGGGCTTTTTGGCGGGGCGGGAGAGGGCGGAGGGGAGGGGGCGGCCGGCTTTGCGGTATTCGGCGGCGAGGGCGTGTTGGATTTTGGCGAGGTCGATGGGCTCGGAGCGGGCGCGGGCGGCGACGGCGGCGGCGAGGACGACGTTGCGGATCTGGCCGCCGGGGAAGTCGCATTGGCCGGCGAGGAGGTTTAGCTCCTGCATGCCGAGGGCGTGGTGGTCGCCGAGGTGGGCTTGCCAGAGTGCGCGACGCTCGGCGGGGGCGGGGGCGGGAAACTCGATGATCTGGTCGAGGCGGCGGCTGAAGGCGGTGTCGAAGCGGCCGCGGCTGTTGCTGGTGAGGAGGGCGATGGAATCGAAGGTCTCGATGCGCTGGAGGAGGTAGTTGGTCTGGGCGTTGGCGAAGCGATCGTTGGATTCGCGCACGTCGGTGCGCTTGCCGAAGAGCGAGTCGGCCTCGTCGAAGAGGAGCACGGCCTCGGTGCGCTCGGCGCGAGCGAGCAGGCGGGCGAGGTTTTTCTCGGTCTCGCCGATGTATTTGCTGGTGATGTTGGCGAGGTCCACGCGGTAGAGGGGCAGACCGAGGCGGGTGGCGAGCCAGCAGGCGGCGAGGGTCTTTCCGGTGCCGGAGGGGCCGACAAAGAGGGCGCGCACGCCGGGGGTGTAGCGGGCGGAGGCGGCGGCGCCGAGCTGGTCGGCGAGCCCGTCGCGGTGGTGGCACCGGGCGAGCAGGGTCTCAAGCTCGGCGCGGAGGTCGGGGCTGAGCACGAGGGCGGCGTCGGTGACGGACTCGGTGACGAGCTGGGCGAGAGAATCGAGGCCGGAGCCCTCGCCGGAGCGGGAGACGGCGCGCACGGTGGCGGGGTCGGCGGTGGCGCGGCCGTGGAGCTGGGCGCGGTGGTTGGCGAGTTTGCCGAGCTGGGCGATGCGGGCGGCGCTGAGCCGGTGGGATGCGGCGAGTTCGGCGGCGGTGTCGCCGTGGGGCAGGGCGAGGCGCCAGAGCTGTTCGCGCTCCGCGCGGTCGGGCAGGGGGAGGGTCCAGTGAGTGAGCTCGCGGCCGGGCGACTCGATGCTGCCCTCGGGCCCGGCGGCGACGATGATGGGGCCTTCGTAGAGGGGAATGGCCGGGACCGACTTTGACTCGCCGGGAGCGGGATCGAGGAGGAAAACGGGGACCAGATCACGCAGGTGAAGCCAGGCGGCGAGGCCGGGGAGCAGGGCGGATTCGGCGAAGAAGGGGCGTTTTTTGAGCGCGCGACAGATCTCGGCGGCGGTGGCGCGGGTCTCTTCGGTGGTGGCGGCGCGGAGGACGAGCACCGGAGCCTGGTGGGCGCCGAGGGCCGCGGCGTGGCGGCGACAGGTTTCGCGCACCGACGCGGCGAGGGGGAGGGCGGCGGCGGTATCGAGCGAGCCGCCGGGCCAGGCGGTCTCCTCGCCAGCGAGGGCGAGGCAAAGGGGCAGGTGGAGCGAAACCGGGCGCTCGGGCAGGGGGGCGCCGTCTTGGTGGAGGATGAGCGCTCCGCCGGCGAAGGCCGGGCCGTGGGAGAGCTGCACGGGGTCGAGGCGGCGCGGGCCGTCGAGCTGGCCGTAGGCCTCGGCGAGCAGGCCGAGGGTGGGGCGGGAGCCGCCGAGGGGCGCCTGGGCGTAGGCGACGGCGCGGCCGGCGAGGGTGTCGCGCTCGATGACGGCGACGAGGGCGAGGGAAAGGGTCTCGGCGAGGCTGAGGCGCCAGTAGGCGGCGAGGCGGGCGAGGGGCAGGTCCTCGGGGGCGGGGTTCCCGAGGGCGCGGTGGATGAGCCGGGCGAGCTCGGCCGGGGTGACGGGGGTGTCGGACGCCTGGGTGGCGAAGTAGGCGAGCTCCGGGGCCGCTGGCTCGGATGACGCGGCCGCGCCCGCGCCCGGGAGGACGCGGTGGGCGATGGCGGCGAGGGCGAGGCGGGTGAGCCGGAGCATGGAGAAGGGAGGCTAAGAACCTTTAGCCACAGAGCCGAGCCGGAGCGCGGAGACGGAGTTCACAGGGGAAAGGCAGGCAGGCAGGGGTATAGGGGCTTGGACTCTGTGCTCCCGGTGTCGGGGCGCTGTGAATTCTGCGGCGAAAAGTCATGGTGCTTAGGCCGGATGGCTAGTCCTCCCGGGTGTAGTGGAAGTGGACTACGAGGCCGAGCCAGGGGAGCCAGCCGGGGTCGAGGTCAAGGGTGGCGCGGCGGATGGCGAGCTCGGCCTCGCCGGGGCGGAAAAAGAGATCGAGGTGAGTGGGGGTGACGGTGAGGAGGGCGGGCCGGCGGATGAGGGAGCGGAGCGGCAGGGCGAGGCGCCGGGAAAGGCGGGCGGCGGTGAGTAGGAAGTGGGCGGGGGAGCGGGTGGAGGAGAGGGGTGAGGGCGGAAACAGCTCGTGGAAGGGGTCGTCGGCCGGGATGCGGGCGTGGCGGAGAGCGAGATGAAAAAGGTGGGCGAGGTAGCGGGCGCGGGTTTCGGCGGGGAGGGTGTCGAGGTGGGCCGGCAGACCGGCGCGAGCGAGGAGCGGGAGGAGAAAAAGCAGGCCGCCGGCGGCGGTGGGG
>JBILUB010000001.1:0-35321 GCA_044371245.1 Opitutaceae bacterium | reverse complement strand
CTCCGCCTCGAACCCCTCTACCAGGAACGCGTCTGGGGTGGCCGCGCCCTCGAATCCGCCCTCGGACGCAGCCTGCCCGGCCAGGCCCCGATCGGCGAGGCCTGGGAGATCGTCGACCGCCCCGAAGCCCAGTCGGTGATCAAAAACGGCCGCCACGCCGGCAAGACCCTCCGCCACCTGCTCGAGACCCACCCCGCCGACCTCATGGGCCCCGGCTGGGACAAGAAGAAACCCTTCCCCATCCTCGTGAAGTGGCTCGACTGCCGCGAACGCCTCAGCCTCCAGGTCCATCCCCCGGCCGCCATCGCGCCCCAACTCAAAGGCGAACCCAAAACCGAGACCTGGTACATCGCCGACACCCAGCCCGGCGCCGGCCTGCTCGTCGGCCTGAAAAAAGGCGTCACCCGCGAACAATTCGAACAGTCGCTCAAGACCAACACCCTCGAACCACTCGTTCACCGCTTCCCCGTCGCCGAGGGCGACAGCATCCTCGTGCGCAGCGGGCAGATCCACGCGATCGACGCCGGCAACCTCATCCTCGAGATCCAGCAAAACTCCGACACCACCTACCGCGTCTACGACTGGGGACGCGTCGGCCTCGACGGCCGGCCCCGTCAGCTCCACGTGAAGGAGTCTCTCGCCTCGATCAAATGGGATGATTTCGAGCCGGCACCGGTCCGCGCCGCCCCCACCTCCGGCGTCATCGCCGACTGCGAGGAATTCCGCATCCGCCGCGTCGTCCTCGACAAGGGCGAGACCCTCGCCTTCGCCGCCGACGAGCAAGCCCGCATCCTCTCGGTCGTCAGTGGCGAGTTGCTCGGTCCGGGCAAACACTCCCTCGCCCGCGGAGAAAACTTTATCCTCCCCTACGCCGGCGCCTTCACCTTCACCGCCAAGCTCGTCTCCCTCGTGCTCGTCACGGAGAACTTCTCCGGGCAGGCGAAGAAATGACGCCCCCGCGCCGCCCCGCCGAGCTCCGCCCCCGCGCCCCCCGCCGCGGCGCCGCCCTCGGCTCGGCCCTGGCCGCGCTCGTGTTTTGCGCCGCCCTGGGGGTGCTCGCCTGGATGCTCCTGCTCCCCGGCCTCGCCAGCGCCCGCTTCGCCACCACCACCGGAGGCGCGGAGCTCCGTCTCCGTGGCCTGATGGGCGACCCCTTCGCGGGCCGCGCCACCGTCTCCGGCTGGACGCTCCGCGCCTCCGCCGCCAAGGACGCCCCTCTGCTCGCCCGCGGCGGCCCCGCCGAGATCCTCGCCCGTGAATGGCGATCCGCCCTCGGCGACAGCCCCGAGACCTTGCGGATCGACCAAGCCACCGTGCACGCCACCGTGCTCCACCTCCTCCCCGACGCGCGCGGTCGCTGGCCCCTGCTCGCCCTCGGCGCCTCGGCCGGCCTCCCCTACGAACGGGGCGGCCCGGTCGGCGAGTCGCCCCGCGTGCGCGTCGGCCACCTCCGCCTGCGGGTCGACACCGTGGTCGTGCTCGACGCCGGCTCCGGCCGCGCCACTCCCGTCCGCGTCGACTGGCAAGGCGAATTCCACGAGCTCGACCACTCGCGCCCGATCGTGGCCGCGCTCCTCGCCGCCGCCACCACCCGCTCCACCCGGCAGACTCAATAGTGGGGCGGCCGCTCCCCACCCGCCCCCTCCTCCTCGGCCCCGGACCGGGGAGCCCCGCCCGCCTCCCGCAGCCGCCGCAGCTCCGCCACCAGCCGATCCAGCACCCGCGATTGCTCCAGCATCACCTTGTCCTGCTCCGTCACATGACGCTCGAGCCAGGCCAGACGCTCCTCGAGGCGGGCGAGCCGCGCGGCCGTCTCGTCACTCATGTCGCACGCGGCGGGTTCTTGTCCTCGGCCGGACGCTCGGCCGCTCCCCCCGCACCGGCGGATAAACTACCCCCGGTCAACTGCTCCAGCTCGGGGAGCACGATCCGCTTGTAGCACTCCGGACAAATCGAGTGGCTGAAATCCGTGCCCGTGCGCTCGTTGATGTAGCTCTCGATCTTCTGCCAGTAATTCCGATCGTCGCGGATTTTTTTGCAGTACCCGCAAATCGGCAAAAACGCCTCCAGCTGTCGCACCTGGGTCGCGTAGCGCAGGATCCGCTCGGCCACCCGCAGCCGCATCCAGATTTCCTGCGTCGAAAGCGGCTTGCAGAGAAAATCATCCACCCCCGCCTCGATCGCCTCCCGCTGGTTTTCCTCCGAGGGCAGGAGCCCCGTCACGAGGATAAAATAGACATAGTCGGTGCCGGTGCGCGCGCGCACCCGGCGGCAAAGCTCGAGCCCGTCGACCGTCGGCATCACCCAGTCGCTCACCACCACCCGCACCCGGTCGCCGGCCAGCGCCTCGAGCGCGGCCTCGCCATTGCTCACCGTCAGCACCTCATGCCCCAGCTTGCGCAGGGTGTGCACGAGTACGGCGCTCGCGACAGGATCATCTTCGACAGCGAGGATTTTCATGAAAGAGAAAGAGGGGGATCGGGGGGACCGGGTCGGAGTAAGATGCCCCACGCCCCCCGGCGCACGGCCAAACTCCGCCCCGCGCTCACCCCCCGCCCGGACCGGCCGGGAGCTGCGCGATGCCAAACCAGTAGGCGCCGAGACCACGCATGATCGCGACCATGCCGTCGAAAGTCACCGGCTTGGCCACCACCGTGCTCGCCCCGAGCTCGTAGCCGCGGGCCACATCCGGCTCCGCCCGGGAGGTGCTCATCACCACCACCGGAAGCGCCCGCAACGCCGGATCCGCGCGGATGCGGCGCAGGGCCTCCCGCCCATCCATCCGCGGCATGTTGAGATCCAGCAAGACCAGGGCCGGCGGCGCCGCCGCGGCGGGCGGCGCGTAGTCCCCTCGCTGATACAGATAATCCAGCAGCCGCTCGCCATCCGGCACCGCGGCGAAGTCCGCCGGCACCCCGGCCTCGACCAGCGCCTCGCGGGCCAGCAGCCGATCATCCTCGTCGTCGTCGGCCATAAGGATCACGGGGAGACGGCGCGACACGGTGCTCATGAGGGACTTGCAGAGTGTCGGTCCGCCGCCCCGGATCAAGCGTCGAGGAGGTCGGGCGGCGCGGCCTCCGGCAGCACCACGACAAAAACCGCCCCCTCGCCGACCCGGCCTTCGGCCCGGATCAGCCCCCCGTGGCGCTCGACGATCCGCCGACAGATCGCCAGCCCCACCCCCGCGCCCCCGTACTCATCCCTCCCGTGCAAGCGGTGAAAAACACCAAAAATCGCCTCGGCGTGCCGCTGCTCAAACCCGATCCCGTTGTCCGCCACCCTCAGCTCCCAGGCCGGCCCCAGCGCGGACGCCAACACGCCCGTCGCCGCCGGTGCGGAGGAGACCCGCACGAGCGGGGCCACGCCCGCACGGGAGTATTTGAGCCCGTTGCCGACCAGATTCTGCAGCAGTTGACGCATCTGCACCGGATCCGCCCTCAACACCGGCAGCGGCCCGGCCTCCACCCGACCGCCCGTGCTCTCCAGCCGTAGCTCCAGATCCTGCAACGCGTCCCCCAGCGCCTCCGCCAAGGGCACATTCTCCCACGTGCCCGCCCTGCTGCCGACTCGCGAATAGGCGAGCAGGGCGTCGATCAGCGCGGACATGCGCGCCGCCGCCGCCCGCATCCGCGCGAGGTAGTCCCGCTCCTCCGACTCCAGCCGCGCGGCCGCGCGGCCCTCCAGCCGGTCGCCGAAAGCCTGGATCTTGCGCAAGGGCTCCTGCAGATCGTGCGACGCCACGTGGGCGAAATCCTGCAGGTCGCGGTTCCGCGTGGCCAGGCGGCGCGCGTAGGCCGCGAGCTTCCCGGCCGCCAGCCTGCGGTCGGTGATGTCCTCGATCTGCGCCACGAAATGCACCGGCGCCCCCCCTCCGTCGCGCACCAGCGAACCGGTCAGCCGGATCCAGACCGGGTGCCCCTCCCGGTGCAGGCAGCGCTTCTCCATCTGGTAGGAGGCGATCTCCCCGGCCAGCAAGCGCCGGCTCTGCACCAGATCGGCGTCCAAGTCATCGGGATGAGTCAGATCTTGGGAGCTCCTCCGCAGCAACTCCTCCTCGGTGTATCCAAGGATTCGCGACAGCGCCGCGTTTACCCGCTGCCAACGCCCGTCGAGCGCCACGATCGCCATGCCGACGCCCGCATGGTCGAACGTGTTGCGAAAGCGCTCCTCGCTCTCCCGCAGCGCCTGCTCGGCCGCTCGTCGTTCGCTCAGGTCGGAGTGGGTGCCGATCAGCCGCAGCGGACGCCCGTCCGCCCCGCGCGACACGATCCGCCCCCGACCGAGGATCCAACGGTAGGCGCCATCCTTGCACCGCACCCGATGCTCGCTCAGGTACAGCGCGCTCCGCCCGTCGAGATGATCCTGGACCGCGCGCAGCACCCCCACGAGATCCTCCGGGTGCACCCGGCTCCTCCACTCCGCGAGCGAGTCCCCGATCTCGTCCTCCGCGTACCCGAGCATCGCCTTCCACCGGGAGGAGAAAACCACGCGGCCGCCGAGCACATCCCAGTCCCAAAGCCCGTCTCCCGTGCCCTCGATCGCAAACTTCCAACGCTCCTCGCTCTCCCGCAGCGCCTGCTCGGCGTGACGCCGGGCGGTGATGTCGAAGAAGCTCGTCACGACCGCGAGCACCCGCCCCGAGTCTCCGAAAATCGGTTCCGCATTGATCGAGAGCCAGACGAGCGAGCCGTCCGGACGAAACACGCCCATCGTCTCGTCGCGTTGCGCGCGGCCGGTGCGCAGCGTCCTCATCGCGGGGTGCGACTCCCCCGAACACGGCGTGCCATCCTCGCGCACCGCGCGCCAGCGGGGATCGAGCGAGTCGACCCCGTTCATCAAAGCGGCGCTCAAGCCCAGGATGCGCTCCGCCGCCCCGTTGCACTCGAGGATTCTTCCGCGAGCATCTTGCAACACCAGGCCCTCGGCCACGGACGTGAAGATCGAGGCCAGCCGCTCCCGCGATTCCCGCAGGTCCGCGAGGATCCGGCGCAGCAACCACACGCCACCGAAGCCGCAGAGCAGCGCGAGCGTGATCCCGCACAGGATCACCACCCTCGCCTCGGCGGCGGCCCGCGCCCCGCGGGCCTCGCGGGCCGCCAGAAGCTCCTTCTCCCGGGCCTGCATGCGCAGCGCCAGCCCGTCGATCTCGGCCCGCAGCTCGCGGGCCGGAACCGCGCTCCAGCGCGCGGCCAGCTCCGCCGCCTCGGCGCCGGAGGGGAGAAGGCCCAGGTTCTCCTCGATCAACCGGGAAAGGCGTCGGGCCCGCTCCGCTTGCTTCGCATCATCGACCAGTCCCTCCACCTCGGCCGCCAGCGCCCGCAACCTCGCGCTCGCCCCCGAGGGTCCCGGAGCCGGCGCGCCCGCGAGCAGCCAGGCCCCGCGCTCCGCCTCGAATCTCGCCAACTGCAGCTGAAGATCGCGCAACCGATCATCCGCCTCGCGCGCCCGGCCGACCTCGGCAAACGCGCCGACCAGCGCGTCCAGCCCCCGGTGCGCCACCCAGCCGACGCTCAAAAGCAGCAAGGCGGCCGCCGCCAGCGCCAACGCCCAGCTCGCCACCCCCGCGCGCCCCCGCCACCGCCGCCAATAATCCGTGGCGAACAGCGCGCCCAGAAGCAAAAGACAACCCGCGCTGTGCGCCGCCATGCCCGTCGCAGCCCCCCAGCGATAACCGCTCGCGTACCCGCCGACATAGCCGGCCAGCGCGAGCGCCGCCACCCCGATCACCGCGACACTCAGCCATAAGGCCGCCCGCAAGGCCCTCCTTCCGCCCACCGCGCCCGACAGCGCCGCGGAAGCGAGCAAGCCCAGCGCGACCGCCGTGTTCAGCCCCATGCGCCCCGGCTCCGCCATCGAGGCCGCCCGCTCCGGATGATGGAAAATAGTGTCCACCCCCAGCGAGACATCGGCCCCGTACTCCACCAGCGTGAGGACGGCCAACAACCAGACCGCCCCCGAGGCCGCCAGAGCGACCGGATGCCGCTCGCGCCTCAACCCGAGGAAGACCGCCACCACCCCCATCAGGGCCAGACTCAGCGCGGTGTTGAACACCATCGGCGCCAGGCCCGGCAGCATCGTCACGAACAGATCGATCCCCAGCTTCCAGCCCAGCATCACCAGCGCGGCCACCGTCAGCACCGCATAGCCGCCCACGACGATCCCCCAATCCTCGGAGGCCGTGGTGCGCGGGACGTCGGGGGTGGGCGCTTGCAAGCGTCCACGACCGTGTCCACACCGCCTGCGCCGCGCGAGCCGGAAGCGCCCCCACGCGCTCGCCCGCCCTCAACGTTTCACGCCCAGCGAGCGCGTGATCCGCCGCCGCAGCCACTCGCCCAGGAGGTCCAGCAAGGTCACCAACGCGAGGATGAAGACGAGCACCGTGGCCACCTTGTCCCAGGCGAAGTATTCATAATAACTGGCCAACTGCGCGCCCAGTCCCCCCGCCCCGACATAGCCGATGATCGAGGCCGCCCGCAGATTGTACTCCAGCATCCACAGCACATGGCTCGCGATCAGCGGCTTCGCATGCGGCCACAGTCCGTACTGAAAAGCCTGCACCCGGCCCGCCCCCAGCGCCGCCAGCCCCCGGGCCACCTCCGCGTCCACCGACTCGAATGCGTCGCTGAAAAACTTACCCAGATAACCGAGCGAATACAGCGTCAAGGCCACCACGCCCGCGAGCGGGTTGGCCCCGACGATCGCCACGCCAAACAGAGCCCAGACCAGACTCGGCACCGTGCGGGCGAAGTTCATCAGCAGACGGGCCGGCGCGACCAGCCAGCGCGGCGCGATCGTCCGCGCCCCCAGCGCCGCCAGGGGCAGCGACAGGATGGTCGCGAAGACCGTCGCGAGCACCGCGATCTGAAAAGTTTCCCCCAAGGCCCGCAGCGTCTCCCGCCACACCGACCAGTCCGGCGGCAGGAAGTGCCCCAGGAAACGCGTGAGGTTCGCCCAGGTATCGAGATCACGACCCGAGCCCCGCAGCGCCGGCCAGGACGCGATCGCCGCCAGCGCGAACGCCGCCAGCGTGACCGTAAACACGTTGATCCGGGGCGGCGGCGGCGGCTCCACCGGGACCGGAGGAGCCCCCGCGGCCGCACCCGACGGCGCGTCGGCGGGCGCAGGCGCGCCGCCGGCGCCGCGGGCCGCCGATTTCGAGCGCGGCGCCTTCATCGACGCACCTCACGCAGTTTCCAGTTGGCGGGATCGCCCGGATCAAAGCTCAGCACCAGGTCGGCGAAGCGCTCCACCAACTCCGCGTTGTGCAGGACGCAGAACACCGTGCGCCCCCGCTCGTGCGCCTCCTGCCGGAGCAGCCCCAGCACCCGCCCGGTCAGATAGGCGTCAAGCGCCGAGACCGGCTCGTCCGCGAGGTACAATTCGGGCTCCTGCAACAGGGCGCGGGCGATCGCCGTCCGCTGCTGCTCACCCCCCGAGGTCTGGCAAGTCCAGCGGTGCGCGTGCGCGGCCAGCCCCAGATCATGCAGGATGCGATAGGCCGCCAGCCGGTCCGCCCGCGGGAAGCCGAAAAGCGTGCGCCAGGCCGAGTGCCGCCCGAGACGACCGGCGAGCACATTGGTCAACACGCTCGCGTTCGGCGTGAGCAGATTTTGTTGAAAAACCACGCCCGTGCGCCGCCGCCGCTCCGGCTCGGCCGGGTGGTGGGCCCGCTGGTCCGCGCAGCGCACCACGATCTCGCCCTCGGCCGGGTCGAGCAGCCCGGCCAGCGCGGCCAGAAACGAGGACTTGCCCACGCCCGAAGGGCCGACCACCGCCACGAAAGCGCCCCGCGCGACCACCAGATCCAGACCACGCACCAGCCAACGCTCGCCGCGGCGCAGCCCCAGCCCGCGCAGCTCGAGATGAGGGACGCCCCGCGAGCGCGCCGCCGGCGAGGACGTCGCACCCACCCGCGCCGGCACGGCCTTGGCCGGACCCGTGCTCACTGCTTGAGCGCCTTCTTCGCCAGCGCCACGCCCTCGGCCAGAGAGGCCACATGCGCGACCCCGTCGGCCTCGACCAAGCGGGTGGTGAAGACCTTGTCGCGCAGCCCCGTGTGCGGCGCCTCGTTCAGCGCGAGCAGAGCGCCCCGCAACGCCGCGCGGTCTCCCTCGGCCAGCCCGCGGCGGACCGCGAGCACGTGACTCGGCACCGGCCCCTGCCGCTGCAACATGCGCAGGCCGGCCCGCTGCTCCGGGCTAAGATGCTTGTCCAAATCGAGCACATAGTAACTCACCGCCGCCGCCTCGGCCTCCCCCGCCAGCAACCGCTCGATCGCCGAGACATAGCCGACGCCGAAAAACACGTTGCCCGCCCCGAAAAAGCCCGCCGGATCCGCATCCTCCCCGAGCAATCCCCGTCGCTGCAGATCCAGCAGCGGAATGATGAAGCCGCTCGTGCTCGTCCGGCTCGCGAAAGCCACCGGCCGCCCCTTCAGCTCCTCGATCGAGGCATAGGGCGCATCCTTCCGCACCACCCAGTAGCTGTCGTACGCGGTGCGCCCATCGGGAAACTCACCGACCAGCAACGCGTCAGCCACCCCGCGCGCCTGCGCATTGACCAGATCCGTCGCCGAGAGATACCCGAGGTCAATCGTGCCATTGGCAAAACCCTCGAGGATCACCGGCGCCGAGAGCGGGATGATCACCTCCACCGGACGTCCCAACTGCCCCGTCAGAACAACCTCCAGCTGCCCCTTCTCCGCCCGCAGCACTTCCGGATCCTTGTCCGGCTTCAGCGCCACCATAAATTTCTCCACCCCACCCGCCTCCGCCGCCCGCAGCGGCGCGACCAGTCCCAAACACAGCGCGGCGGCCAAAAAAATCGTGCGAAAACACTTCATAAGGCTCCAAGTGTTATTGAGACCCACTCTCAGCGCAAGCCGATGCCGCTCTTCTTGGCTCAAGTACCTACGGAACCGAGGATTTCGCGTAATTCTTGGGGAGTGAGGGCCGGAACCTGACAGACATAATCCTGGCAAAAATATGCCGCCGGCAGCCCCTCGACCGGGCCACACCGCCCCGCCCACTCGGCGCACTCGGGGCGCAGCAGGTGGAGCGGCGCGCTCCTCGGCACCGTCGACCGGGCCACCTCGACGAGCGCCCGAAACGCCGGATCCTGCGGATCGCCCGCGATCACCAGATGCGCCGGCTCGGCGAGCAGATCGGCCACCCCGCAAAGCAGCACCGGCATCGCATGAGGAGCCCCCGCCCACTGCGTGCGGAAGGCCTCGGCCAGGCGCCGAGCCCGCCCGCGGTACGGGGAGTCTCCGTCCCGCTCCCCCTTCAAAACCGACAGGCGCACCAGATTGGCGAGCGCCCGCGAGGAGGCCGCCGGCTCGGCGCCGTCGTAGTCGTCCTTCAACCTCAACACGATCTCCCCCTTGGCCTCGGTCGCGAAATAGCCCCCCTCGTCCTCGTCCCAAAACAGAGCGTCCATCGTCGCCTGCACTTGCTCCGCCCTTCGCAACCAGCGCCCGTCCAGCGTCGCCTGGTGCAGATCCAGCAGACCGCGGATCACCGCCGCATAATCCTCCGCGAAGGCGCCGACGCCTGGCCTCCCGCGACACCAGGACCGCAGGAGCGTGCCTCGCTCCGCATCAAAAAGCTCACGCTCGAGGAAACGGGCGCAGCGCAGGGCGGCCTCGAGGTAGAAAGGTCGCTTGTCCGCCAGACAATCCGCGGGATGCACCGCCGCCCGGGCCAGGGCGGAGAGCGCGAGCCCGTTCCACGCGGCGAGGATCTTGTCGTCGAGCTGGGGGCGGGGCCGCGCCGCCCGCAGGGCCCGGAGGCGATCGAGCGCCCCGACCAGCCGCTCGGCGGCCACGGAGGCGTCGCCCAGCCCCAGCGCCTCGGCCGTCTCGGCGAAGGGCCGTCGCTGGCACAGGATGTTTCGCCCCGCGAAATCGCCGCGCGGATCCTGCGGCGCGGGCACGTTGCCCTCCTCCTCCACGCCGAAATGCGCCAAGACCAGCGCGGCCTCGAGGGGCGGCAACACGCCCGCGATCTCCGCCCGCGTCCAGACATAGAAGGCCCCCTCCACCGGCTCCGACCGCGGAGCGCCCACCTCCGGGACCCGCTCGCTGTCCGCGTCCTCCGCGGTATAAAAGCCCCCGTCGGGATGCGAAAGATCGCGTAACAGATAATCGAATACACCCCGAGCCGCCCAGGCGAAACGCTCGTCACCGGTCGCGCGCGCCGCATCCAGCAGGTTCTCCGCGATCTGGGCCTGGTCGCAGAGCATCTTCTCGAAGTGGGGCACGCGCCAGGCCTCGTCGACCGAGTAGCGATGGAAACCCCCGCCGAGATGATCATGCACGCCGCCCTCGCACAGACGGCGGAGCGTGAGCGCGACCATCCGCAAGGCCTCGCGGCCGGCCTCGCTCGCCCCCCCGCCCTGCAGCGCCGCCACCTTCAGCAAAAACTCGAGATTGCCCGGCCGGGGAAACTTCGGCGCACCCCCGAAGCCGCCATGCTCCGCATCGAAGCTCTCGTAGAGATGCATGAAGCCCCGCTCGAAGGCGTCGCCCGCCGCCTCGTACAGCGGCGCGTCCGGCCCCGCTCCCGCGGTCTCGTCCCCGCCGCCCGCGGCCCCGCGCGAGCCGGGACCACCGGCGTCGGCCACCGCCTCCGCACGCCGCTTGTAGTGATCCTCCAAGGACGCCAGAGCCCGGTCGGCCTCCGCCACCAGCTCCGCTCGCTTCTCCCTCCAGGCGCCGGCGATGGCCGCGAGCAGCGAGGAGAGACCGGGCCGGCCCTCCGCATCCGCCGGCGGGAAGTAGGTGCCGGCGTGAAAAGGCCGCAAGGTCGGGGTGAGCCAGACGTGCAAGGGCCAGCCACCACGCCCCGAGCGGGCCTGCAAATAGGTGAGGTACACCCGATCGACGTCGGGTCGCTCCTCCCGATCGACCTTTACCGGGATAAAATCGCGGTTCAGCTGCGCCGCGATGCCCGCGTCGGCGAAGGATTCCCGCGCCATCACATGGCACCAGTGACAGGTCGAGTAGCCGATCGACACGAAGAGCGGCTTGTCCTCCACCCGCGCGCGGGTGAACGCCGCCTCGCCCCACTCCATCCACTCGACGGGATCATCCGCGTGCTGGCGGAGATAGGGGGAGACGGCGAGGGAGAGGGCGTTGGGCATCGGAGAGGGACGAGGAGCGGGGAAACAAACGCGACCCGGCCACGCTTGCCAAGACCGCCGCCGGGGCGAGGCGCGAAAGCCGACGCGCCGGCTCGGCGGCCCGCCCCGAGACGACTCCGCCGCTCGATTTTTCTCCCGCTCAAGCCGCGGGCGGGGCGCCGGCCGGTCGGCCCGTCGCCAGGCGCTCGGCGAGCGGACCGGAAAACTCGATCGTCTGTGTCGGGAAGGCAAAGCCCAGGCCGCGCGCCGCCACCAGGCGCATGATCGCCAGATTGATCCGCTCGCGCAGCGCGAAACACTTCCGAATGTCGGGATCGGACGCGAAATAGATGATCTGGATGTCCAGCGAGTAGGCGCCGTAGTTGAGGAAGTTGACCGCGATAAACTCCTGGTGGACCTCCGCGTCGTTTCGCAGCAGAGCGCGGATATCCTCGAGCACGCCCTCGATCTGCTCCGGACGCGAAGAGTAGGTCACGCCGATGGTCTGGTCGACACGCCGCTGCGGCATGCGGCCGAAGTTGTTGATCGCCTCCGCGGCCACCGTCTTGTTCGGGATCACGATCAAGGTGCGCTGCGGGGTGCGCAGCCGGGTGGAGCGCAGCCCGATGTCCTCGACCGTGCCCTGGTGCCCGCCGATCTGCACGAACTCACCGACCCGAAAGGGCTGATCCACCGCGACGACCACCGAGCCAAAGACGTTCGACAGGGTGTCCTGGGCGGCGAGGGCAAAGGCCAGACCACCGATACCCAGACCGGCGAGAAACGCCTTCACGTCCGCCCCCAGCGACTGCGCCGCCACGAGCACCCCGAAGATGAGCAGCAGCGCGATCACCGACTTCTTGATCCACGGCATGAAGGCCGCCATCGCGGCGTTCCGCGTCTTGGCATGGGCGTGCAGGTGGTCCAGCACGCACGACACCGTGGCGATGAAGAACCAGAGCGCGACGACCGCGAGCGCGATGGTGCGCAGATAGAGAAAGGCCTCATCCGCCTCGGGCGAGAGCTTGAGCACCTTGATCGCGATGATCGCTCCGAGCACCGCGATGTAGGCCGCGACCGGACGCTGCCAGGTGGCGATCAACTCATCGTCCAGCGTGGTCTTCGTGCGCGCCGTCAGCCGCTTGAACAGCGCGAACGCCGTCCGCGCCACCACCCGGCGCAAGAGGTAGAAGAGCACCGTCACCAGGATCGCGACCGCCCAGTGTTGCCAGGTGTTGCCCGCGCTCCGCACCCCGGCCAAGCCCAGCGCGAGATCGACCAGATACTCGACAAAATGAGGCGGCGCGGGATCGGCCGCGCCGCTCACCACCGCCGCCGCCGCCTGGCTGCTCAGGGCGCCATCCGCCGTGGACGAGGCCTCGGCCTCCTGCGCGCGCAGTCCCGGCAGGACAGCCGCGGTGAAGAAAAAAAGCGTCGTCAAAAGGGTGTTACGAAGGAAGCGCATGGGCGAAGGTGTGACCTGTCGCCGACTGCTAGCGAAGCCCGCGAAGGGGTCAACAGGCGGCACGCGTCACCCGCCAGGACACGAAAAAGCCCTCTCCCCGCGGGGAGAGGGCGAGCCCGGACCCTGTTCGGACGGGCGCCACTTACGCGACGGCGATGCGCCGGGTCTTGAGCCCCTCGGCCTTTGGCAACGAGACACGGAGCACCCCGTCCCGCAGTTCCGCGTGCACCTTGTCCGCGTCGATCGCCCGGCCGTGTTCGAGCACGAGCTCGAACGCGCCGTCGCGCGATTCGCGGTGCAGCCGCGTCCAGGCCTCGGGCCGGCGCCACGCGCGCCGGGCCAGGACGCGGATCTGCTGGTGATCGACACTGAGCTCGAGGCCTTCACGGGCCACACCCGGCAGGTCCACGGTCAGACCGTAGGCCTCGGCGCTTTCGCTAAGCTCATGGCGGGGCGTGAGGGCCGGCTCGTCATCCGCGCGGCGCGAGGGCGCCGAGCCCGGGGCGGCCGGGGCGGACAACGGGACGAGCGAGGGGAGGAGGGAGGATAGCAGGGACATGACGTTTTCTCCTTTCGGGATTTGTTAGGGTTTGGTGGTTTGTATTGGATTTCTGGTTACGACTGCGGCTCTCAGGCGACCGCGACCGTGATCTTCCGCGGCCGGGCCTCCTCGCGCTTCGGGAGCGTGACGGTGAGCACGCCGTTCTCATACGCGGCGGCGATCTTGTCCGCCTGCACTGCGCCCTCGGGCACGGTCAGCGTGCGGCTGTACTCCGCGGTCTCTTCACGCTCGCCGGTCTTGCGGGTGCGCTTGGCGGTGATCTGGAGCGTGCCATCGACCAGCTCGACGCCGATATCCGCGCGGTTCACACCGGGCAGCTCGGCCCGCACATAGGTCGCGGCGCCGTCCTCGAACAGGTCGACCGGAAACCCGGTGGCGACCGGCGTGGTGCTTTCCTGCAGGGCGGCCTCGAAGAGGCGGTCCATCCTCGCCTCCAAACCAGCCCAGGGGCTGCGGGCGAAGGCGTAGGACGAAGGGGTGGTGTAGCGAATGAGTCTCATGGTTGTGTTCTCCGGTTTTGAATAGGATTTGGATTGCGCCACCCCTTCCGCACACCGGATGCCGGATCGATCGCCGATCAGGACTTATTGAAGAATAGGAATTTAAGAACTTCCTCCACGCGGCTGCCGGGAAAAAATGTCCGCCCCGGTGTGACGCCGCCGTGCAGCCCAGTCCCAAAAATGCGCGTGCCGAGCGGGCCCTGTCTCCCCAGGGTGCGCGCCTTTCCATGAGCTTCGATTTTACCACCGTACCCGGCCGCGCCGGCACCGACTCGCAAAAGTGGCTGAAGTACGCCGGGCAAGACGTCCTGCCGATGTGGGTAGCGGACATGGATTTCAAGTCCTCACCCGCGATCCTCCGCGCGCTGCATGAGCGGGTGGAGCACGGCGTGTTCGGTTATGCCCGGCCCCTGCGCTCGACGGTCGACGCGGTGCTCGCCGCCTGCGAGGAACGTTACGGTTGGAAAATCGCGGCGGAGTGGATCGTGTGGTTACCCGGCCTGGTCTGCGGGCTGAATGTCACCGCCCAGGCCTTTGCCGAGGCGGGCGAAGAGGTGCTGTGCCTCACTCCCGTGTATCCACCGTTCATGACGGCGCCAAAAAACTCCGGCCGCGTGCCCGTCGGGGTGCCGCTCGCCCTGCGCGCCGGACCGGTCGGCCGGGGCGATGGCCACTGGGAGATCGACTGGGCCGCGCTGGAGCGGGCGGTCACGCCTCGCACCCGTCTCTTTTTCCTCTGCAATCCGCACAACCCCGTCGCCCGGGTCTTTCGGCGCGACGAGCTCGAGCGTCTGGCGGAGTTCTGCGCGCGGCACCGGCTGGTGCTCTGCTCGGACGAGATCCACTGCGACCTCATCCTCGATCCCGCCCTGCGGCATCTGCCCACCGCCTTGGTGGCGCCCGCCCACGCCGCCCGCACCGTCACGCTCATGGCCCCGAGCAAAACGTACAACGTGCCCGGGCTCGGCACCTCCTTCGCCATTATCCCCGACCCCACCCTCCGCAGCCGCTTCGTGCGTGCGACCCATGGCATCGTCGCCGAGGTCACCTGCCTGGGCTACGCCGCCTGCGAGGCCGCCTACCGAGGGAGCGAGGAATGGCGCCAGGCTCTGCTGACGACGCTTCGCTCCCACGCCGCGCACTTGCAGGCCACCTGCGGGCAAGGCCCGCTGGCGCGGGTCCGACTCGAGGCCCCGCTCGAGGCCACCTACCTCGCCTGGTTGAATGTCTCCGCTCTCGGCCTCACCGATCCCGTCGCCCATTTCGAATCTCACGGCGTGGGTCTGAGTGACGGCAGATTTTTTGGCGCCACCCCCGGACACTACGTCCGGCTAAACTTCGGCTGCCCCCGCGCGACCCTCGACGAGGCCCTGCGCCGGATAACCAACGCCGTGCGCTCCCTCCCCACCCACTGAGCCCCCCGGATTTTGTCACCTATTAGGTTACAAAAGGTCCCTCTTGGCCCTCGCCCCCGGCCGCGGACCCTGGCGAGTCCGCCGCCTGGCGCGACGCACGGCGGAGTCACCCAGCCGCCGCGCGGTTGCGGCCTTGCGGAAGTGTCACCCCTCGGGTTACAGCTCCCTCATGGACCAGCAAGTTGTCGGTGATTTTCCTCCCGGGCTCGCGAGATGGGCGGACCTGCTGGATGTCCTCGGGCAGGCCGGGAGTGAGGCTGCGCGCCAGGCCGCACGAGCGACCTTTCGCGCCGTCGACCGTCGGCGCGGCGGGAAACGGCTCCCGCGGCACGCCGCGCTCGCCGCCGCCTCCGCTGCCACCGCGGAGGGCACCCCGATGTGGCACGCGCTCGCCCTCGCGCTGGATGAAGCGCTGAAACAGCCCGGCGCCCGCGCGCGCCTCGCCCGCTACCTCGGCGTACCCCGCCAGCGCGTGACGGATTTCACCAAAGGCCGGCGCTCGCCCGACGCGGAGCTCACCCTCCGCCTGCTCCAGTGGCTCGTCGCCCTGCGCACCGGCCTGGATCCCTCGCTGGTCCTCGACGCACCCGCACCCAAAGGCGCCCCCGCTGCGCCCGCGCCCAAAATCCCGCCAGCCCAGCCCGCCTAGGCGCTGTCTTCAGAATAAACCGATGCTCCGTGAGAAGGGAACCAAGCGCGCCCAAGACGACTGAGGCGCAGGCCCCGTTTCCGACCGGGCTTCAGGGCAACACTCGGCCCGCCCGCGCCGCCGCCGCCCAATCAAAAGCGCCAGCCCGGCCAAAAATCAGGTAACGCATCCGCGCGACGCAGCGGTACAGACCGTCGCGGATCGCGACCGGCACCCATCCGCCCACTCGCGCCCACAGTCCCCAAAACCCGCCCAGCTCGCCCAGCACCGCCAACGCGCCATCCGTCCTGCGCAAAGCCGGACCCCGCGCGCCACGGGGCAAAAACACCAAACTGTCGAAATCCTCCGTGGGCAGGCCCAGTCGCTTGAGCTGCTCTTGGCCATAGCGCCCCTGCAAGGGCGCGAAACGCAGCGCGGCGGCGCGCCTCGTGCCCAAGAGCACACGTACCCAGCCGGCACAAAGCCCGCAGTCCCCGTCAAAAAGCAGCACCGGCTCCGACACCTCCCACCCAGCGCGCTCGTCCTCTGCCACCGGGCCCGCTGTTCCGCCGATCGGCTCTCTCACGCTCATGCGAACTGCTCCCCGCACCGCCTCGCCGTACTTCCGCACGCGATTTCCAGAGCTTGCCCGAAAAGCCCCGATCGAACTGCGCCGGCGCGGCTCATCCGCGCGAAGCCCTCGCCCAAAAGACCTTGCTGCATTCTCCACCACATAGCGGCAACCTATCGCCTCCCGCCTCTCTCGGCAAATCCTCGCAACTCCGCGCGCAGTCCCGCTTCGCGCGCTTGCGGCGGTCCCCCCGGCCACTTTCATCGCCTCGTCGCATGCCGCCCGGAGTGATCCAAGGTTTTCTGGACTTCTTCTCGCCCGCAGACGCCCCGGCGGCGGCTCCGGTCGCGGCTCCCGCCCCCTCCCCCGGCCCTGCTCCCCGCCCGCCACCCGGCTACAGTCGCGCGGGGGAGGATACGCCCGAGGCGCCCGACATCGTCTTCGAGCGCAGCACCCGCGCCGAGCGCTACCGCCTCACCCTCCGTCGCGACGGCGTCGCGGTCGCCACCATCCCCCCCCGCGGCAGCGAACGCGAAGCCCGAGCCTTTGTCGCGCAACACCGCGACTGGCTGGAACGCGCCCGCGCCCGACAACGCCAAAAACCACGCGCCGCCAGCGTCTGGACCCTCGGCACCCACGTGCTGTGGCGGGGCGAGATGGCCGAAATCCGCCGCGCCGCCGACGGCGAGCGACCCCAGGTCTGCGTCGCCTCCGACGTTTTCCGAGTGCCCCGGCTCGACGGCGATCTGCGGCCGACCCTCGAGGCGCACTTCCTCCGCCGCGCCAAGATCGAGTTGCCCGCCCGCACCTGGGAACTCGCCGCCGAGACCGGCATGGCGGTGAAGGAAGTCGCCGTGCGCAACCAACGCACCCGCTGGGGCTCCTGCACCCAGGGCGGCGTCATTTCCCTGAACTGGCGCCTGATCCAGGCGCCAGACTCCGTCCGCGACTACGTGATCTACCACGAGCTGATGCACCTGCGGGAGATGAATCACTCCGCCCGCTTCTGGCGCCGCGTCGAGGAGGTCTGCCCCGCCTGGCGCGAGGCCGAGTCCTGGCTCAAGCGCAACGGCTCCCTGCTCGGACTCTGAGCCTCCGGCGCGGGCCCCCGCCCACCGGGCGCCCCGTCCGTCCGCGCGGCTCAGCGCCGCCGCAAGCCCAGCACCAAATGCCACATCAATGCCGGCGCGCACACCGAGATCGCCAGTCCCCAGCGCAGCCCCGCCACGTCCGCCACCGCCCCCACCGCCCACGGCATCACGATCCCGCCCGCATTCCCCAACGCCGCCAGCGCACCGAACATCGTGGCCCCTCCCTCCGGATGCCGGTCCGCCGCCACCGCCAGCATCGTCGGCCACAGACAACTCCCCGCGAAGCCCGCCGCCACACAGGCCCCCAGCGCCAGCGGCGGCCAACTCGCGAAACTGCCCACCAAAAACAATCCCACCGAACTCGCGCAGCTCCACGCCATGATCCGGTACGCGTTCACCCGGCCCTCCGTCGCGCCGACCACCATCCGCCCCAAAGCCATCGCCACCGAAAACGCCAGCAGCGCCAACCCCGCTCCCCAGGCCGGATAACCCAGCTCCGACTCCGCGTAGGCCGGCAGCCACTGCGCCATGCCCAGCTCCGTCGCGCCTCCCAGAAAGATCGCCACCAGGGCCCCGCGAAACCACCCGCCGCGGAGCAACACCCGCAAGGGCGTGCGCGCCCCCGCCGTGCTCATCTCCGGAAAACGCAGCGGCGCGAACGCCGCGATCAACGCGAGCGGCAGCGGCGCCAAGGCCAGACAAGCCCCGCGCCAACCGATCCCCGCCCGCAGCGCCAGCGTGCCCACCGCGATCGTCACCACCGCCCCCACACAGTAGAAGGAGTGCAGCCAGTTCATCGCCGCCGCCCGCCGGCCCGGATTCAGGGCCGCCACCACCGGGCTCAAAACCATATCAAGCACCCCCGCACCCAACCCGAGCACGAAGAGCGTGACCCCCAGCACCGCATAACTCGGCGCCCACGCCGCCGCGACGAGCGCCCCGAGCGTCAGCGCGTTGCCCAGCAAGGCAAAGGGCTTGGCCCCGTGCCGATCCGCCAGCGGACCCGCGATCACGATCCCGACCACCAGGCCGCCAAAGGCCAGCGCCCCCAGCCGCCCGAGCTCTTCGCCGCTCAGCCCACCCGCCCCGCCGTACGTCGCGCTCAGCGCGGTGAGAAAGACCGGCAACAGGTTCAGCCCGATCGCCAGACTCATCATCGCCCCATAGCAAAGCCAGGTCAGCCACCGCTCGGGACGCATCGGGTTCGGGCACATCGGGACAAAGGGTCGAGCGAAACGCCTCCCCTCTCCCGCCGCCAGCCCCCGCTCAGCCTTGGCCAACAAATGCGCCCAGACGGACCCGCTCGCTAATTGACCCTGAGACTGAGTCCCATTTACCTCCCTTCTCCCGTGACCGCCTCCCTTCCACGCCTGCACCCGGAGCCTTTGCCGCTCTGCCAGCTGCCCGCCGGCAGCTCGGGGCGGATCCACGCCCTCAGCGGAGATGCGGCCTTTTGCCAGCGCGTGCGGGAGATGGGCTTCGGCGAGCGCGCCTTCGTGACCAAGATCGGCGGCCGCGGACCCTTCATCTGCCTGGTCAACGGCTGCCGGCTTGCGCTCAGCCATGACGCCGCGGCCGCCATCCTCGTCGAGCCGACCGGCCTGCGCGCCTGAGTGGCCGCACCGCTCGCCCGCTTTTCCCCGCTCCCGCTCCACCGGCCGCCGCCCCTCCCTCGCCGTTTTCCCTCCGCCGTTTTCGGCCGTCCGCCGTCCCTCGTCGCCCTCGTGCCTCCTGCTCCCATGACTCTCGCCCAGCTCGCCGTCGGCGCCTCCGCCACCCTCCGCGCCTACCCGCAGGCCGGCGCCGCCTTCACCCGACTGCGGGAGATGGGTCTCTTGCCCGGCACCCGGATCACCCTCGTGCGCACCGCGCCGCTGGGGGATCCGCTCGAGGTGCAGGTGCGCGGCTACCGCCTCTCGCTGCGCAAGTCCGAGGCCGCGTTGATCGAGGTCGAGACCGAGCCCGCCGGCTCCGTCGCCTGATGCACGCCTCCGCCTCGCCCGGCCCCGGCAAACTCGGCGCCGCCTCGAAATCCGCTCCCGTCTACGCCCTCGTCGGCAACCCCAACTGCGGTAAATCCACCCTCTTCAACGCCCTCACCGGCCTCAAACAAAAGGTCGGCAACTACCCCGGCGTCACGGTCGAGCGCAAGGTCGGCACCACCTACACCCAGCACGGTCAGCCCCTCACCCTGATCGACCTGCCCGGCGCCTACTCCCTCGCCGCCCGCTCCCCCGACGAGGCGGTCACGCGCGATGTCCTCCTCGGCCGCCGCGCCGACACCCCGATGCCCGACCGCATCGTCTGCATCGCCGACGCCACCAACCTCGAGCGCAATCTCTACCTCGTGCACCAAGTGCTCGATCTCGGGCGCCCCGTCATCCTCGTGCTGAACATGATGGACCTCGCCGCCCAGGCCGGTCTCGAGCTGCGCCTCGCCCGTCTCGAACAGCTCCTCGGCATCCCCGTCATCCCCTGCGAGGCCGCGCACGGCAAAGGCCTGATCGAGCTGAAACTCGCGCTCTCCCGCCCCGAGCTCCCCCTCCCCCGCCACGCCTGGGACGTACCCGCCAGCATCGCCCCCGCCGTCGCCGAGCTCCAAGCCTCGCTCACCACCCACGACGCCAAAAACCCCCTGCTCGCCCGCGCCGAGGCGCTCCTCCTCCTCACCGACCCCGACCCCCTCCGCGTCTCCGGATCCACTCCCCTCTCCGCCCAGACCGCCCGCCTGCTCGACACTTGGAAAACCCGCTGGACCGCCGAGTCCACCGACTGGAGCGGCACCCTCGTCGCCGCGCGCTACGAAGCCATCGGTCAACTCGTCCGCGAGGTCGTCCGCCCCGCCTCACCGGGCGCCGGCCTCGATCCCGCCCACGGACCCGCCTCCCGCTCCACCCTCGCGCTCAGCGACCAGATCGACGCCGTCGTCACCCACTGGCTCCTCGGCTGGATCATCTTCGCGGGAATCATGGCGGCCATGTTCTTCGCCATCTTCACCCTCGCCGGCTACCCCATGGGGTGGATCGAGACGATGGTCGCCTGGGCGGCCGGCCACGTGTCGGCCCTGCTCCCGCCCGGCGCCTTTCACGACCTGATCGTCGACGGAGCGATCGCCGGCGTCGAAGGCGTGATCATCTTTCTCCCCCAGATCCTCATCCTTTTCCTCTTCATCGGCCTGCTGGAGAGCACCGGCTACATGGCCCGCGCCGCCTTCATCATGGACCGCGTGATGAGCAAAGTCGGCCTCAACGGAAAATCCTTCATCCCCCTGCTCAGCTCCTACGCCTGCGCCATCCCCGGCGTCATGGCCGCGCGCACGATCGAGGAGCCGAAGGACCGGCTCGTCACCATCCTCGTCGCGCCCTTCATGAGCTGCTCGGCCCGCCTGCCCGTCTATCTGCTGCTCATCGCCGCGCTCGTCGGCACGACCGAGGTGCCGGTGGCGACGCAGGTCGGGCTGATGTTGCTCATGTACGCGCTCGGCACCGGCGGGGCCTTTTTCTTCGCCTGGTTCTTCAAACGCACCCTGCTGCGCGGCGCGCCGCCGCTCATGATCATGGAGCTGCCGCCCTACCGCCTGCCGCGCGCCCGCGACGTCCTCCTCCAGATGTGGGAGCGCGGCTGGGTTTTTGTGAAACGCGCCGGCACGGTGATCCTAGCCCTCTCGATCGTGCTCTGGTTTTTGGCCAACTACCCCAAGCCCCCCGCGGCCGGGGCCGTGCCGGTGGACCGCGAGGCGCCGGTCGCGGAAGTGGTCACCGCTGAGGTCGCCGCAGTCGATCCGCTCGCCTACAGCCTGGCGGGCCGCGCGGGCCACCTGCTTGAACCGGTGATCGCACCGCTCGGCTTTGATTGGCGCATCGGCATCGGCCTCGTGCAGTCCTTCGCCGCGCGCGAAGTGTTCAACAGCGCCATGAGCGTGATCTTCGCGGTCGAGGAGGACGACGACGAGCTCGGCAGCCGCGAGCGCCTCCGCTCCGCCATCGGCGCCGCGGAGCGGCCCGACGGCACACCCCTCTTTACCCCGCTCGTCTGTCTGAACCTGATGATATTTTACGTCTTCGCGATGCAGTGCGTCAGCACACTCGCCGTGGTGAAACGCGAGACCGGCGGCTGGAAATGGGCCCTCTTCCAACTCGGCTACATGACCGGCACCGCCTGGCTCGTCTGCTTTGTCGTCTACCAGTCCGGCCGGGCGCTGGGCTACTGAAACAAGAGAAACCGCCAAAAGCGCTGATGGTCGCCAAACCGATCCCGCCAGCCCGCCGACCCTTCTGTTTTAGCGTCCTTTAGCGAAAATTAGCTGTCCAAAAATCCCATGCCCGCCGATTGGCAAACTCCTCTCGCCCTCCTCGTCGTGGCCCTCGCCGCGGTCTGGCTGGTGCGTCGCGCCGTCCGCGGGCGCCGCCGCGCCGGGTCCGGCGCCTGCGGTTCCTCGGGGGAGGGCTGCGGCTGCTCCTCGTTGAAGAAAAATCTCAGGCGCTGAGCGCGCGCCCGACCAAGGCCGCGATCGGCGCGGGCAGCTCGAGCGCCAAAGCCGCCTGCTGGGCCGCGGGGCTCATCTTTCGCCAAGTCTTGCGCAGGATATCGATAAACTTCTCCTCGGTGTAGTCGGCATGGCTCGCGGCGAAGTCCGCGATCTCGTTCTCCAGAAACACCAGACACGCCGCATCCTCCAGCGCCTGCGTCCCCGCGTTGGACTTCAGGCCCGTCTTCGAGACCCAAGTGGCCACCTCCGCGGCCGCGCCCGCCTCGACCCCGGCCTCGAGCAACAAGGCCCGCGCCCGCTCGGCCTGCTTCACATAAAGACCACGGCGCCACGCATGGTAGCCGACCTTGTCCATCGGATAACTCGAACGGGGCGTCGTCCAGCGCTCCAGATGCTGGCAACGCGCCGCGAGACGCAGCAACTCCGACGCCTCCGGCACCAGCCTGCCCACCCACGCCTCCATCCGCTCCGCATAGACCAGCTCGGCCGCCCGCCCCTCGGCCGTGCGCTTCGGATCCGCGGCGTGGGCGGCATCGATCGCGGCCCGGGCCCGGGCCAGCGCGGAAGAAGAGAGATCTGCCTGCTCCATGACTGCTCCTCCGCGCCTCAACCCTTCGCGCCCCGCAGGAGCACGAAGTTCGCCAGATCGTTCTTCTCAAACTCGTCCCAGTAGCCGTCCTCGATCTCCTTCAGCCGCGCATCCGCGTCGATCGGTGGCCCGCCCTTGCCCGAGGCATGGGCCCGGGCCTGCTCCGCCGCGAGATCGCGATCCGCCAGACGCGCCACCAACTCGTGCCAAAACATATCGTTCGCATGGTCGCCCTCGATCTTCCGCAGGCGCTGATCCTCGGAGATCTTCTCCGAGACCTGGAGCAGCCCATTGCTCCCCACCGTGACCTGGTCCGCACAGCCCAGCGGCGTGGCCAGTTCAAAGAGCTTTTGCTGGATCTCCTGAAAACGCGCGAGGTGCGGATTCTCCTCCTCCGGCGGCCGCAGACCCGCGACCACGCGCGACCCGAGATAGACCAGCTCGAGCAGACGGGCGTATTCCTTGGCGGTGAAGGTGACCTTCATAAGGTCCAGCAAACACACCGGGCCCGCCCCACGGTGCAAGGGCGGAAACACGACCCCGCAGCCCCGGCGCCCGCGCCCGCCCCCGAGGACCGCCGCTTGCCAAGCGGCGGCCCGCCCGGTTACACACCGCCTCTTATGTCCACGTCCGCCGTCGAACCCGCCAACCTCATGGAAGCCATCGTGTCGCTCGCCAAGCGCCGCGGCTTCGTTTTCCCCTCCTCCGAAATCTACGGCGGGCTCAACGGCTTCTTCGACTACGGTCCGCTCGGCGTCGAATTGAAGAAAAACATCCGCGACTGCTGGTGGGCCGACATGGTGCGCCGCCGCGACGACATCGTCGGCATCGAGACCTCCATCATCATGCACCCCAAGGTCTGGGAAGCCTCCGGCCACGTCGCCGGCTTCTCCGACCCGCTCGTCGACTGCAAGGTCTCCAAAAACCGCTACCGCGCCGACCAGCTCTTCTTCGCCCCGGTCGTCGTCGACGGCGCCACCGTCGGCTACGTCTCCGCCCTCGAGAGCGAAAAAACCACCGAGGAACTCCAGGCCGCCGCCGAGCTGCTCAAACGCAAAAAAGCCATCCAGGGCACGCTCGCCCCCGTCCAGCCACGCGACTTCACCGAGGCCAAGCCCGAGGAAATCTCGCAGATCCCCTCGCCCGCTACCGGCAACCCCGACCTCACCCCGCCCCGCGCCTTCAACATGATGTTCCAGACGAACGTCGGCGCCATGACCGACGCCTCGTCCGTCGCCTACCTCCGCCCCGAGACCGCCCAGGGCATGTTCGTCGACTTCAAAAACGTGGTCGACACCGGCCGGGTCAAACTGCCCTTCGGCATCGCCCAGACCGGCAAGTCCTTCCGCAACGAGATCACCCCGCGCAACTTCATCTTCCGCTCCCGCGAGTTTGAGCAGATGGAGATGGAGTTCTTCATCCACGAGGACGACGACTGGGCCAAGTGGCACCGCTACTGGATCGACTGGTGCACCGACTGGCTCCGCAGTATCGGACTTCCGGATACACACCTCTCCGAATACGACCACCTCAAGGAGAAGCTCGCGTTCTACTCCAAGGGCACGACCGACATCATGTTCAAGTTCCCCTTCGGCGTGCAGGAGCTCTGGGGCATCGCCGCCCGCGGCAACTACGACCTCGGCCAGCACGAGAAGGCCTCCGGCGTGCCCCAGGCCATCTTTGACGAGACGACCAAGAAAAAGTTCGTCCCCCACGTCATCGAGCCCGCCGTCGGCCTCGACCGCATCTTCCTCGCCGTGCTCACCGCCGCCTACGCCGAGGAGCAGGTCACCGACGAAAAGGGCAACTCCGAGCTGCGCACCGTCCTCCGCCTCAGCCCGCGCATCGCCCCGGTCAAGGTCGCCGTCCTCCCGCTGCTCAAAAACAAGGAGGCCCTCACCGAGCGCGCCAAGGCTCTCCACAAAAAACTCCAGCGCCGCTACCCGGTCTTCTACGACGAGGCCGGCGCGATCGGCCGCCGCTACCGCCGCCAGGACGAGATCGGCACGCCCTGGTGCGTGACCATCGACTTCGACACCATCGAGAAGCCGGGCGACACCTTCACCCTGCGCGAGCGCGACTCCATGGCCCAGCGCCGCATCACCGAGGCCGAGCTCCTCGCCTTGCTCGACGAGCAGGTCTTCTGAGCTAACGTGGCCTGATGCCCCCGCGTCCTCGCCCCCCGGTCGTGCGCGCCGTGCGCACTCCCGAGGCGCTCGACGCCCTGCGCGGCTGGCTCGACGAGCTCGACGGCGGCGCCCGCCAGCGCGGCCGCGACTACTCCCAACAGGGCGCCGTGGCCCGGGTCTGGTCCGACGCCGACCACCTGGTCAAAGCCGAGGTCAACGGCGGCGCGCGCTACGCCGTCACCCTCTTCTTCACCCGCGGCGCCTGGTCCTCGCGTTGCACTTGCCCGGTCGGTCTCGGCTGCAAACACGTCTACGCCACCGGCCTCGCCTGGCTCGCCGCCGTCCAGGCCGGCGTGCCCGATGGCCGCGACCCGGCCGAGGTCGCCGCCCAGGCGCTCCAGCTCCGGCCCCTCGCGCCGATCCCGGCCCCGACCCCGGTCTTGGCGGAGCCCGCGCCCCCGGCGCCGCCCGCCTCCGTGCTCGAGCAGGAACTCGCCCGCTGGCTCCGCGCCCTGCCCGAGCCCGAGGCCGCCGCGCCGGGCGCCTCACCCCCCTCGGCCTTCGGCCCCGGTCCGCTCGACGAGATCGCGGGCCTGCGCATCCGCCTGCACCCGGACGGCGTCTGGGCCATCGAGGCGCGCAGCGCCGCCACCAGCGCCTGGCGCCCCCTCGCCAAACGCGCCTTCGCCGACCTCGCCCGCACCCGCCCGGCCGACTTTTCCGCCTGGCCCGCCGCCGACGCCGCGCTCGCCACCATGCTCGCCGCCGAGCTGCGACTCGGCCTCCACCCGTCCCAAGCCAAGCTCTCGCCGCTCGCCGTGCGCAATCTCCTGCGCACGCCCGCCGCCCTCGCCGCCGTGGTCCGCCCCGACGGCTCGCCCTTTGCCATCGAGCCCGAGCCCCTCGTCCTCGAGTCCCGCCTCGACGAGACCCAGCCCGACCGCCTCGGCCTGCGCCTGCTCACGCCCGATGGACGCGAGGCCGACGCCGCCCGCCTCATCGCCGAGCAGCCCCGCCCGCTCTACCTCTTCGACCAGCGCGTCTGGCGCGGCCCGCCACCCCTGCCCTCGGGCTCGCTCCCGCTCGCCGCCCTCTCCGACGTGCGCCTGCTCCCTCGCCTGCGCGCCGCCGGCCTCCGCCTCGCGCCCGGGCTCGCCGCCCAGACCCGGCTCGTCGTCCTGCGGCCGCGCCTGCGTTGCTGGCTCTCGGCCGTGCCCGGCGCCGAGGAGCGCGACTTCCACGCCACGCTCTCCGCCCGCTCCGAGGATCCGCCCTGCGAACGCCTATGGACGGGCAACTCCGGCTGGCGCTGGGCGCAGGGCGGCGAGCCGCCCCCGCGCGCCGTCGGCGCACCACTGCACGAGTTTGACCTCGGCGCCGCCCCGGCCGTCGCCACCGCCCTCGCGAGCTTGCGCCTCACCTGGGAAAACTGGGCCGGGCACTGGAGCCGGCCGGTCACCGACGCCTTTCCCGACGAGTTCATCGCCTGGCACGCCAGCCTGCCGCCCGAGCTCGAGATCGAGCTCTCGCCCGAGCTCGCCGGCCTCTTCGGCGCGCCCGTCGAGGCGCGGGTCGACGTCACGATCGCCGCCGCGCCCGATTCCGACCAGGACTGGTTCGACCTCTCGGTCGGCCTGAGCGTCGCGGACACCACGCTCTCCGCCGACGAGATCTCCCTCCTGCTCAAGGCCCGGGACAAATGGGTCCACCTGCCGCGCCACGGCTGGAAACGCCTCGCCGCCTCGCCCGCGATCGACGCGTCCGCCGCCGCCGCGCTAGACCGGCTCGGCCTCTCCGCCGGCGACGTGCTCGCCGGGGCCCGCGGCGCCAAGCACCGCCTCCACGCCCTCCAGCTCGCGCTTGAGGCCGAGGCCCTCGTCGCGCACGACAACCTGCTCGCCCACGCCCTGCAGGACCGCGCCCGCAGCCTCGCGGCCATCCCGCCCGCGCCCCTGCCCGCCGGCCTGCGCGCCGAGCTGCGGCCGTATCAGAAAGAAGGATACCAGTTTCTCTGTCACCTCTCCGCCCAGGGCTTTGGCGGCGTGCTCGCCGACGACATGGGCCTGGGCAAGACCGTGCAAACCCTCGCCTGGCTGCTCCACCTCTCGGCGGAGATCTCAAATTTCAAATCTCAAATCTCAAATGGCGCGGAAGGAGCGCCGCGCCCCTTCCGCGCCCTGGTCGTCTGCCCGAAGAGCGTCACCCACGGCTGGCTGGTCGAGACGGCGCGTTTCGCCCCCGGCCTCTCCATCGCCGCCTTTTCGCCCGCACCCGGCGCCCGCGCCGCCCTCGCGGCCGCCAACGTGGTGGTGGCCAACTACACCCAGCTCCGGCTCAACGCCGCCCGCTTCCGCGCCGAGCACTGGGACGCCGTGGTGCTCGACGAGGGCCAGTTCATCAAGAACCCCGGCAGCCAGGTCGCCGTCGCCGCGCGCTCGCTCCGCGCCCGGCGCCGGCTGGTGTTGACCGGCACGCCGATCGAAAACCGCCTCTCGGATCTCTGGAGTCTTTTCGCCTTTGCCCAGCCCGGACTGCTCGGGGACCAGGCGGGCTTCCGCCGCCAGTATCCTGAAGAGGAGCCGGCCGCGCTCGGGCGCCTGCAGCGGCGCGTGAGGCATTTCCTGCTCCGCCGCACCAAGGCCCAGGCCGCGCCCGATCTGCCGGCGCGCACCGAGGACGAGATCGTGGTCGAGCTCGAGGGCGAGCAGCGCCGGCTCTACGAGGCCGAGTTGAAGCGCGCCCGCGCCCAGTTGCTCGGGGTGGAGACGAAGAGCGCGCTCGACGCGGTGCGTTTCCACGTGCTCGCGAGCCTGCTCCGCCTGCGCCAGATTTGTTGCCACCCGGCGCTGGTCGATCCGGCCCACGCCGCCCTGCCCAGCGCCAAGCTCGAGGCGCTGATGGAGCGGATCGAGGAGCTCGCCGAGGAGGGCCACCAGGTCCTCGTGTTTAGCCAGTTCGTCGAGATGCTGGAGCTCATCCGCGCGCGCCTGGTCACGGGCGGCATCGGCCACCTCCTCCTCACCGGCGCGACGGAGAACCGGGCCGAGCTGGTGGACACGTTCCAGACCGACAAGACCAAGACGGTTTTCCTGCTCTCGCTGAAGGCCGCGGGCTTCGGCCTGAACCTCACGGCCGCGAGCTATGCGTTTCTCTACGACCCGTGGTGGAACCCGGCGGCCGAGGCGCAGGCGATCGACCGCATCCACCGCATCGGCCAGACCAAGCCCGTGATCGCGTATCGCCTGCTCGCCGAAGGCACGGTCGAGGAGAAAATCCGCCTCCTGCAGCGCGAAAAAGCCGCCCTCGCCGCCGCCGTCGTCCAGGAGGAGAGCCTCGCGACCGTCCTCGACCTCGAAAGCCTCCGCCGCGTGCTGGGCTGAGGCGGAGTAAAGCTACCTTTACTTTGCTTCGCCGAGAGTAAAGCGAAGGGCCATTCGCTTTACTCTCCACTCGACAGAGTAAAGCGAACCTTACTCTCTTGGCTCATGGAGCGCGGCCCGATTGGTTACAGAGTTCCGATTTCGTCCGTGGGTGAACCCTGCTTCGCCTTCATGCCCAACCCCTTGCCTCCAAGCCCGGCAGTGCAGGTGGACGCCGCCAGTCTGCAACGAGCGAGTGTGGCGCTCGGCAAACTGAGCGGCGTTACCAGCCTGCTGCCCGATCCCCATCTCTTCATTTACAGCTACATTCGCAAAGAGGCGGTGTTGTCGTCGCAAATCGAAGGCACCCAATCGACCCTATCGGAGCTGCTCCTTTTCGAGAACGAAGCCGCGGCGGGTGTTCCTTTGGACGACGTGCAGGAAGTTTCTAACTATGTGGCCGCGATGCACCATGGTCTGCGCCGGCTGCGCGAAGGGTTTCCCCTTTCCCTGCGTCTCATTCGCGAGATCCACGCCGAGCTGCTCGCCAAGGGGCGTGGCGCGGAGAAACAGCCGGGGGAGTTTCGCACTTCACAAAACTGGATCGGAGGTTCGCGCCCCGGCAACGCACTCTTCGTCCCTCCGCCGCCTGACCAATTGCTCGAGTGCCTCGGGCCGCTGGAGAAGTTCTTGCATGACGAGACCACACCCTCGCTCGTTCGAGCCGCTCTGGCGCATGTGCAGTTCGAGACGATCCACCCCTTTCTTGACGGCAACGGGCGCATCGGCCGTCTGCTCATCACGCTTCTCCTCTGCAACGAAGGCGTGCTCTCCGAGCCCATGCTTTATCTCAGCCTCTACCTGAAGAAGAACCGCGCAACCTACTACGACCTGTTGCAGCGGGTGCGCCTCACCGGGGACTGGGAGGCTTGGCTTCGCTTCTTCCTCGACGGCGTGGCCGAAACGGCGCTCCAAGCCGCCGACACGATCGCGCGCCTGCTCGCGCTGTTTCAAAACGACCGCCAGCGCATCTACGCGCTGGGACGCGCCGCCGGCTCGGCGGCCCGCGTGCACGAGTTCTTACAGAAGCAGCCGCTCGCGAGTTCCGCGCGCCTCGTGAAGGAACTGGAGATATCCAAGCCCACCGCCAACGCCGCCCTCGGGGTCTTGGAGAAACTCGGCGTCGTCCGCGAAGTCACCGGCGGAAAGATCAACCGCGTCTACGCCTACCACGAGCACCTCCGCATCCTCGGCGAAGGCACCGAGCCGCTGTAACGCACCGCCCGGCCTGAGCGAGCCATGCCCGAAACTTTCCCGCCCCGTCTGCACGTTCTGCTCGCGCGTGAGTCGCCGCGGGCGCTCGTGCTGCGTCGCGGTCCGAGCAAGACCGTCTGCGCCATCGGCTGGGACCGACGCACCGACACCTTTGCTGTCGGTCAATGGATGCGCGGCCGCGTCTATGAGCGTCGCTCGGATCTCTCGCCCGACGGTCGCCATCTGATCTATCTCGCGATGAACGGCCGCTGGGACACCAAGGTCCGAGGCTCGTGGACCGCCATCTCCCGCGCACCTCACCTGAAAGCCCTCGCCCTCTGGGCAAAGGGCGACTGCTGGCACGGCGGGGGCCTCTTCATCAACGAGCGCCGCTACTGGCTCAACGACGGCTACGGCCACACCGCGCTGCAAACCTGCTCGCGTCCCACGCGCGACACAGGCTGGCAACCGCCCGCCTACTACGGTGGCGAGTGCCTCACGATCTACTACAACCGCCTCCAGCGCGACGGCTGGACCCTGCGCGACGATTTGCCGCCGCTCCCCGTCGCCGATCCGCCCGAGGTCTTCGACAAGCCCGCTCCCGGCGGCTGGACCTTGCGCAAGTTTTGCTTCGCCGAGATCGGCGCGCCCGAGGGTCGGGGCGTCTATCACGACCGCCACGCGCTCGTGCGCGCCGACTCGGATCAGAAAATCGATCTGCCCGCTTGGGAGTGGGCCGATCTCGACGGGACTCGCCTCGTCTGGGCCGAGGAAGGAAAGCTCCACACCGCCCGCCTCGACCGTAAGGGCCCGGGGGAGCCGAGGGTGTTGCACGATTTCAACGGGATGGTTTTCGAGGCGCTCGCCGCTCCCTACTGAGCAGCATCGCTACCCCGCACTGCGCGAGCGCGACTCGATGCGGCGGAAACCCGTCAGCAAGCGCGCCCGATTTCCTCACCTGCTCGGCCAACAGGAGTGCCGCAGCCGCGCCGCGAGGTCGGGCTCCGGCCCGAGTTTAGAAAAACTTCTTCGCCTTCGCGAACCAGCTTTCGCTCGTCGGATGCTCGGCGTCGCCGCAGACCCGCGCGAACTCCTTGAGCAGCTTTTCCTGCTCCCCGCTCAGCTTGGTCGGCACCTCGACCTGCACCCGGACGAGCTGGTCGCCCTGATGTCCCCGCTGGCGCAACGAGGGCATGCCCTTGCTCCGCAGCCGGAAGGTCGTGCCGCTCTGCGTGCCCGCCGGCACCTTGACCGTCGCCTTGCCGAAAAGCGTCGGCACCTCGAGCGTGCCCCCCAGCGAGGCGAGCGTGAACTTGATCGGGATCTCGCAGAAGAGGTCGTCCTCCTGGCGCTCGAACAACTCATGCTGGCGGACTGAAAGCACGATATAGAGGTCGCCGTCCTGGCCGCCGGACAAGCCCGCCTCCCCGTTGCCCGTTGAGCGCAGCCGCGTGCCCGTGTCGACCCCCGGCGGGATACGCACGTTCACCTTTGCGGTCTGGGCGCTGCGTCCCTCTCCCCGGCAGGCGGTGCACGCCTTCTCGATTTTTTGCCCCGAGCCGCCGCAGGTCGGGCACGTTTGCGCGAAGGTGATGATGCCCCCGCTGCGCCGGATCTGTCCGGCACCGCGACAGGTCGGGCACACGACCTTCTTCGAACCCGGCTCCGCGCCGGATCCGTCGCAGCGTTCACACGCGTGCAGACGACGAAAGGAAATCTCCTTCTCCACCCCGCGCGCCGCCTCCTCGAGCGTGATCTCCAGATCGTAGCGCAGATCCGAGCCGTCGCGGCCCGAGCCACCGCCTCCGCCAAACATCTGGTCAAAGATGCCCCCGCCCGCGGCGCCACCCTGCTGGCCAAACACCTCGCGAAAAATGTCGAAGGGATCGTGAAACCCGCCGGCGCCGCCGCCCGCCATGCCACCCGGACCCCGCGGGCCGGCGCCGCCCCCCTGCGTAAAGGCGGCGTGACCATAACGGTCGTACGCCGAGCGTTTCTGCGGATCCTTCAACACTTCGTAGGCCTCGGAGACCTTTTTAAACATCTCTTCCGCCGCCTTGTCCCCGGGATTCTTGTCCGGGTGATACTGGACCGCTTTTTTGCGGTAGGCTTTTTTCAGCTCCTCCTCGGTGGCGCCCTTTTCGACGCCGAGCAGGGAGTAGTAGTCTTCGTTGGCGGCCATGGCGGATGCGATGCGTGGATCTGGGAAACGGTTGAGTCGTGGATTACTGGATACGTGAGGGGCGGCGTGGCGGTGGCCCGGTTCAGACGACCACACCCGCCTCGGGATCGGCCGCTTTTTCCGGACGCCCGGTCGAGACCACCACGCTGGCGGCGCGCACCAGGCGCCCGTTCAGCGTGTAGCCCACCCGGGTGACGGCCGACACGTGATCGGCCGGGATCTCGGCACTGGGCTGCTGGGCGATCGCCTCGTGCAGATTCGGGTCGAAGGGGCGCCCGAGCGGCGCCACCTCGGCCAGTCCGTGGGAGGATAGCGCGGACTTCAGCTGCGAGACGATCATCTCGACCCCTCCCGTCAGGCTGGCCAGATCGGCGTTGGCCGCGCGGGTCGCCGTGAGCGCATGCCCGAGATTGTCCAGCACCGGCACCAAGTCCTCAAGGATGCGGGTCGAGGCGCGATGAGCGGCGTCCTCCCGGTCGCGCACCGCACGTTTGCGGTAGTTTTCGAGATCGGCGACCGCGCGCAGGTAGCGGTCGTAGTTGTCCGCCGCCTCCTTGCGGGCGGCGGCGAGTTGCTCGGTCGGGGAAGGACCGGAGGCCGGGGCGGCGGACGCGGCCCCGGAGCCTTCGTTCGCGACCCCGGAGGCGGCGGACTCGGATGGAACGGGAGACGGGTTGGCGGAATCGGCTTGGCTCATGGAAAAGGGGTGGAGGTGAAAACAAGATACGCGATGGCGCAAGCCCTGCGGCCCGGCGGCGCATCCCCCCGGGAAAAACCCTGCAATTTGTCCGCCACCCCCTTTACCTCGGCGCCAAGACCCGCTCCCGCCCATGAATCGCCTCCTTCCCTGGTTCGCCTGCGTCACCCTCTTCGCCCTCCTCGCGGCACCGCTCCGAGCGGCCGTCGAGGCCCCCGCCCCGGTCGAGGACAAATCACCGGTCGCGCCCTACGCCAAAGCCGTCGCGACCATCACCGGCATCGCCATCTCACCCCTTCTCGGCACCGCGGCCCTCGGCGCCTACCAGGCCACCCAGGCCGACACCCCGGAGGAGAAGGCTTCGCTGCCCTGGTTCGCACAGTGGAGCTTCATCCTGCCCGCGCTCGCCGTCGTCGGCGCCTGCGCGGCCAAAGACTCGCTCGGCGCCGCCCTGCCGCCCGGTTTTAAAAAACCCTTGGATGTGCTCGAAACGATCGAGAACAAGGCTTCCGGCCTGGTGGCCGCGGGTGCCGTGGTGCCCTTCACCATGAGCTCGCTTTCAAAGATGATCGTGGCCTCGGCTCCGGCCGCTCCGAGCACGGAAGCGATCCTCCACAGCGGCACCGCCTCCATCGCCATCGGTGCCATCGACTGGTCGGCCTTGCTCAATCTCCTCACCGTTCCGCTTGGCGTGGCCGTGTTTATCATCGTCTGGCTCGCCTCCCACGCGATTAACGCCCTCATCCTCCTCAGCCCCTGGGGCGCCATCGACGCGGTCCTCAAGGGCGCCCGCACCGCCCTGCTCGGGCTGATCACGATCACCGCCACGCTTAACCCCTGGGTGAGCGCCCTGCTCTCGATCGCCGTCATCCTGATCGCCTACTTGGTGGCCGGCTGGGCCTTCCGGCTCACGCTTTTCGGCAGCATTTTCTCGTGGGACTTTCTGACCTTCCGGAAAAATCGGTTCCGCGTCGCCGAGCAGGGGGATAACCGCATGTTTTCGAGCAACACCCTGACCAAGCTGGGCGTACCGATGCGCACCTACGGACGCCTCCGCCTCGAGCCCGAAAACGGCAAACTCGTCTTCCGCTTCCGGCCTTGGATCGTGTTTCCCGAACGCTCGGTCGACGTGAAGCTCGACGCGCCCGCGGTCGGCCAGGGACTCTTCATCAGCTCGATCGAGGAGGGTCCAAACACCGCCTTCGTCCTCCCCCCGCGCTACCGTGGCCACGAAGATGCGGTCGTCCGCGCCTACGCCCTCGAGGGCGGCTTGCGACCAGTCGGACTCCTCAAGGCGTGGAGCGCGATCAAGGAGCTTTTCGGCGGCGCATCCACCCGCACGCAGATCACCTGAGCCGGAACGGCGACCGCCCCGCGTGGCCTCGGCGGGCGCTCCCGCTCCTTACTCCGCCCGCACCAGGTTGATCACCTCGCCCGGTGTGAGCGTCGACGCGCGTTGCTCCACCTCGGCCCGGTGTCGCCCGAAAAGCGTCCGCCCCTCCGAAAGCAGCGAGGCGTAGGTGTCCTTCAGCACCGCCATCTCCATCTTGCGTCCCCCGCCGTAGTAGCGGATCGCGAGTCGTCCGATCGCGTAGGTGGCGGCGAACGTGAGCGCGGCTCCGGCCCCCGAATTCACCGCCCCCCGTGCGAGGCTTCCGAGCGCTCCCCGGCCCAGGGCGGACCCGACCAAACCGCCGAGCAGCTTGCGCGCGTAGCCCTCCACCGCCTGCGCCGCCAGTCCCGCCCCCGCGGTCGCGAGAAAGTCACGGACATGACCCCGGTCGAGCGTGTAGCCATGCGCCCGGCCCACGCTGTAGACCAACTTCATCTGCAGCGGCACGACCGCCATCGTGGCAAGCGACTGGGGCAACAACTCCAAGGCCCCGGCCAAGATCGCATGCCGCAGCACGCTCCGCTCCAAGGCTTCGACATCGACGCTCGACGAGGGCCAGGCCGCCGCCCCCGAGCTCGCCCCCGGAAACGAGTCGGCACCTCGTGGACCGCCCGCCACCGCCAGGGCGGCCTGCGGCGCCGCGGCGGGCACCGCCTGCGCCACCGCCTGCGCGCTTTGCTCGACTGTGTCCATCTCCTCCGCGCCCAGACCCAGCGCCTCCCGCAGATCACCCAAAAACGCCCTTTCCGCTCCGTTCGGCGGACCGTCCGTCTCGCAAACGCCCACCGCCATCTCATAGGCCAACCTGCGGGAAGCAGGCGTGGTCAGGTAGATCGCGGCCGCTTCCGGCGCGAAACGGCCCTCGAGCACCTCCTGATAAACCAGCCACGGATTGAACTCCTCGCCCTCAAACCCGGTGGTGATGCGCCGCAACGCGGCCCGCTCCGCCCCGGATTTCACCCCGTCCGCCAGCGCGGCGTGAAGCAGCAAAGCAAAGATCGCACGACGTTCGGAGGCAGTTTGCATGGCGCGCGCAAAATACTCCTTCGACGCGCTCCCCGCCATTACGCGACGCGGCGAAATTTCAAGCCCCCGGGTCCGGCGCGAGCCCGCACTCCGCGGCCAGCAGACGCAAGACCGCCGCCGTCGCCAAGGCCTGCATCTCCTCCCGCCCGCGGCCCGGACCCTCCACCCGCAGGCAGCGCACCGAGCCCCCGGCCCCGCCGCGCGCCACCGCGACCCAGGCGAAAGGCGGCCCCTCGGCCGCCTCCGCTCCGGGCTCCGCGTAGCCGGTCGTGGCCAAACCCCAATCGGCGCCGAACATGGCGGCCACCCCGCGGGCCATCTCGCCGACCACCCGCTCCGACACCCCGTCCACCGCCATGGCATGGGCCGCGTCGACCCCGAGCAGACGTATCTTCGCGCCCACCGAGTAGCACGTGGCCCCGCCGACGAAAAAAGCCGAAGCACCGCCGAAGCGGCCCAACTCCGTCTGCACCCGCCCGACCGTGAGACTCTCCGCCGCCGCCACCCTTTGGCCCGAGTCACGCAGATGCCCGTGCAAGCGCCGTCCCTCGGCCTCGGTCCAGTTCGCGAAGGGGAAATCCATGTGCGTCCGAATAGCTCGCCCGCCAAAGCGCCCTTTGGCAATTCGCGGCCGCCGCTCAGACCGCCAGCTCCACACCCACCGGGCAGTGATCGCTCCCCATCACGGCGGGCTCGATCCAGGCCGACCGCAGACTCGACCGCAGCCCGGATGAAACGAGGAAGTAATCGATTCTCCAACCGACGTTCCGTGATCGGGCCCCGCCGCGCATACTCCACCAGGAGTAGTGCCCGGGCCCCTGCTCAAACACCCGAAACGTGTCGATGAAGC
>JBILUB010000408.1:0-2882 GCA_044371245.1 Opitutaceae bacterium | reverse complement strand
GGCCAGCGGCCCCTGCCACTCCGTCGAGCCCGGCACCGCACCGTCCTCAAACCCACCCCGCTCCGTCAGCGCCGGCGAAAAAGGCGAGGCCGTGCGCGCTTCGGATACGATGCTGCCGGCAAGAGCCATGGGGAAAGCGAGGAGGGAGAGACGCGCGGCCGGCCTCCGCCTAGGCCGGCGCGGCCAAGGACGACAGGATTCGCTTCAGCGCCGCCACCACCAGGCGACGCTCCTCCACCCCATCCGCCGTCGGTCGCACCAGATTGAGTCGGTGCGCGAGCACCGGCAGCGCGAGTGCCTGCACGTCCTCGGGCACCACAAAATCCCGCCCCTCCAACAAAGCCCTCGCCTGCACCGCATGCTTCAGGGCCAGGCCACCCCGCACCGACACCCCAGCCCGAAAATCAGCCTCCGTCCGCGTCGCCCCCACGATCCGCAAAATGTAATCCAACACCGAATCCTCGATAAACACGTGCAAAGCCAGCGACTGCAGCTGCAGGATGTCCGAGCGCGTCACCACCGCCTCCAACGCGATCGCGTCATAGCCCTGCCTCGCGCTCCGCAGGATCTCGAGCTCATCCGCCGCTTGCGGATAACCCATGTGCAACCGCATCAAAAAACGGTCCATCTGGCTCTCGGGCAGCGGAAAGGTCCCCTCGTAATCCACCGGGTTCTGCGTCGCGAACACCATGAAGGGCGCACCCACCGAATGTGTCTGCCCGTCCACCGACACCTTGCCCCGGTCCATCACCTCGAGCAACGACGACTGCGTCTTGGGCGTCGCGCGGTTGATCTCGTCGGCCAACACGATGTTCGCGAACACCGGCCCCTTCTTGAACACGAACTCCTTGATCGTCTCATCGTAGATCGCGACCCCGGTCACGTCGCTCGGCAGCAGATCGCTGGTGAACTGCACCCGCGAGAACGCGCAGTCCATCGATCGCGCCAAGGCATAGGCCAGAGTCGTCTTCCCCACCCCCGGCAAGTCCTCGATCAGAATATGCCCCCCGGCGATCAAGGCGGTCAGCACATGGTCGATCACCGCGTTCTTACCCTTGATCGTGGCGCGCATCGAAACACGCAGTTTCTGCAAGGTTTCGCGCGCGGCCGAAACCTGCGGGGCGGAGAAAAAATCGCTCATGATAATTTCGTCAAAGCTGTCGCAAGTCTTTGCCGCCGTCAACGAACGCCACACGACCGGGCCAAAAAACGCTCCCACTCCGCACCAACCCAAGCGTGATCTCAAGGCGCGTCGGCCGGCGGACCACCCGGCGGCATCCGCCCCGGCTCCCGTTCACGCTCCCGTTCGCGCTCTCCCTCCGCCCGGCGCCGCAGACGCTCCTCCATGATCACCTTCATCCGCGCCCGTTGCGCCTCTTTTAGCACCACAAACTTTTCCCTCTGCTCCTCGGTCAGGCGCGCGGATATCGCGCTATCCATCGCCTCGATGACCGCCCCGCTCTGCCGCATGCTCTCGCGCCTCAGGTCGCGCAGTTGCTCGCCCGCGTGCTTGATCACCGGCTCGATCTCCGCCTTCTGCGCCGCGCTCAAATCGAGCTCGTCGGTCAGCCGACGCATCATTTGCGGCCCGAAGCCCTCCGCCCCGGCCGGACCCCGCGCCGGAGGCGCCAGACGCCGGGCACCGAAGCCCCCCACCACCACGCCGCAGGCGAAGATGCCGAGGATAAACAGCGAGACCTTGAGCTTGCGATTCATGTGGACTGGACCGCCGCCAGATAGTCACCCACCGGATCCAGGTAGGCGTCGGTCGCGTAGCCCGGCTCCCCCACCCCGGCCTCGGCCGTCGCGGGCACGCTGCCCCAGACCGCGACCCCCAGGGCGCAGGCGCCGGCCAAACCCAGCGCACGCCCCGCGAGCCGGTCAAAAAGTGCGCCAAACGCATCCCCCCCCAAAGCTCCGCCCACCCCCGCACGGGCGACCACCCGGGTCGCGAAGCCGGCGGGCGCCACCGCCCCGGGCTCCATGGCGGTGTCCGACGCAGGCGCCCGCCGCGCGGCCGCGACCAAGCTCTTCCAGGCGATTTCGTGACGATCTTTCATCTGCGCTCCCTTTCTGTGAGTTGTTGAAAAAGTTTTTGCAATTTTCGGCGCGCACGAAAGGCGCGCACCTTGATCAGGGTCGTGTTCCACCCGGTGATCTCCCGGATCTCCACCAAGGTCTTCTGCTCCAGATCGAGCAACTGCAGCACCAGTCGATCCGCCGGGGCCAGCTGGTCGAGCAGCTTGTGCACCAGCTCGTGGGCCGCGAGCGCATCGGCCGTGTCGACCGCGTCCTCCCGCGTGAGCACCGCGTCCAGCGTGTCCGCCTCCGTCTCGGAAAGATCCGCCCAGCGCAGCTCGGGCCGGCGCTTCTGCGCACGCAGGGCGTCGATGCAGGTCGTGACCGCGATCCGCGAAACCCAGTGGGCCAGGGGCACCTGATTCTGATACTGATCGAGACGGGCGAACATTTTTAGAAAAATCTCCTGAGCCAAATCCTCCTCGCCACCCCGTCTCGGCAGACGGGCCCGCACGATACGGATGACCTGCGGATAAAGATACTCCACCAGTTCGCGCGCCGCGCCCTGATCGCCGGCGCGTACGCCCCGAAGCCAGGCGGCGACATCGGGCGTCGCTTCGTCTTCGGCATCAGCGGGCGAGGGCATGGGAGCAGTGAAAGGAGTGCATGCACTCCACTCAAGACGTGGTAAACCGCGGCAGGTTACTCTTCGCCTCCATCCCCTCCTCCACCGCCCCACCCAGCCCTCCGCACCGGGCCCCTTCCTTGACTCCCTTCCCGTGGCGGCGTTTATCCCTCCTCCCACGATGTACGGCACCGTCCAGGCGCTACGACTTAGTTAGACGCACGATCCACCTGACCGC
>JBILUB010000407.1:0-2891 GCA_044371245.1 Opitutaceae bacterium | reverse complement strand
AGGCCGGCGAAGCCGGTGGCGGGGCGGCGGCTGGAGATGAGCTCGGCGGGGGCGCCGGGCTCGCCGAGGTCGCTGACGATGAGGTCGGCGGCGGAGAGATCTTCGTCGCGGGTGTAGCCGTTGACCGTGGCGACGACGTGGCAGCCGGCGGCTTTGGCGGCGGTGGTGCCGATGTGGGAATCTTCGACGACGACGACCTCGTCGGGGCGGAGGCCGGCGCGTTCGAGCCCGAGGAGGTAGATCGCCGGGTCGGGTTTTTTCTTTTTCACCACGTCGCCGGCCAGGATGAAGGCGAAGCGGATGTCGGCGAGGAGTTTGGTGGTGATGGCGGCGGCGGAGCGCTCGTTCGAGGTGGTGCAGACGCCGAGGGCGAGCGCGGCGGCCTGGGCCTCGCGCATGAGGCGGTGGATGCCGGGGCGGAGGGGCAGGCGGCCGGCCTCGAGCAGTTCGATGAAGACGTCGGTTTTGCGCAGGTGGAGTTTTTGGATGACGGCGGTCTCGTCGGCGGGGGCGACGGGCACGCCAAAGCCCTCGGTGCGGAGTTGGTGGAGCATACGCTCCTTGCCGCCGCCGATTTGGAGGAGTTCGTGGTAGCGCTGCACGCTCCACTCGACCTTGTAGCCGAGCTCGGCGAAGGTCTGGTTAAAGGCGACGCGATGGCCGTCGCGCTCGGTGTCCACGATGACGCCGTCCTGGTCGAAGAAGATCGCTTTGATCATGGCTTATCAGGCGCTGGCTTTGCCGGCGGAGCCGAGGAGGTCGATGTAGCGGGAGACGCGGTCGCGGGTGGCGTTGCGCACGGCTTTGTCGACTTTGCCCGGATTGTATTCGTCCGGGTGCTTGGCGATGTAGTCGCGGGTGGTGTCGAGCAGGACGTATTTGAGATCGGTGGAGATGTTGAACTTGGCGCCGCCGAGGGCGACGAGGCGGCGGACGACCTCGTCCTTCAGGCCGGTGCCGCCGTGGATGATGAGGGGGGCGCGCACGACGGGTTTGTTGACCAGTTCGTTGATCAGGCCGAAGCGCTCGAAGTCGATCTTGGGGTTTTCGGTGCGGTAGACGCCGTGGGCGGTGCCGATGGCGGGGGCGAAGAGGTCGACGCCGGTGCGCTGGACGAATTCGAGGGATTTGTTCGGGTCGCAGAGTTGGGCGGCGTCCTCGGCGACGGAGACCTGGTCCTCGACGCCGCCGACGGTGCCGAGCTCGCCCTCGACGGAGACGCCGATGCGGTGGCAGTGGTCGCAGACCTCCTTGGTCTGGCGGACGTTTTCCTCAAAGTCGTGCTGGGAGGCATCGATCATGATGTTGGTGTAGCCGGCGTCGGCGGCGTCTTTGCACATCTGGACGTCTTCGCAGTGGTCGAGGTGCAGGCAGACGGGCACCTTTACGGAGTCGGCGACGGCGCGGTAGAGGGCGGCGATGGTCTTGATGCCGTAGAAGGAGGCGGGGGAGAGGGAGGTCTGGATGATGATCGGGGCGTCCTTGGCGACGGCGGCGTCGATCACGCCCATGAACTGGGCGAGGTTGGTGCAGTTAAAGGCACCGACACAGTAGCCTCCTTGGGAGGCTTTGATGAGCATTTCCTTGGCGTTGACGGCGGGCATGGGAAGTGGGTTTTGAAAAGCTGAAAGGTTGAAAGGCTGAAAGGCTGAAAAGGCGGGGTTGGCGGAGGGGAGATTAGGCGCCCGTGGCGGCGGGCTGGCGACCGGCGCAGAGGCGCACGCACATGTCGGTGGCGACGATGAAGTTTTCCAGGGCGGCCTTGCCTTGGTAGGCGATGTCGAAGGCGGTGCCGTGGTCGACCGAGGTGCGCACGATGGGGAGGCCGAGGGTGACGTTGACCGCGTCGGCGAAGCCGTGGAGCTTCATCGGCACGTGGCCCTGGTCGTGGTACATGCAGACGACGGCGTCGTAGCGGCCGTTGATGACCTGCATGAAGAGGGTGTCGGCGGGGAGCGGTCCGTGGGCGTCGATGCCTTCGGCGCGGGCGGCGGTGACGGCGGGCTCGATTTGGTCAATGTCTTCGCGGCCGAAGGCGCCGTGCTCGCCGGCGTGGGGGTTGAGCCCGGCGATGGCGAGGCGGGCGCGGCCGCGCAGGGCGAGGGCGGCGGGCTGGGTGAGGCGGGCGACGGTGAGGATGCGCTCGGTCTGCACGCGCTCGACGGCCTCGCGGAGGGAGACGTGGGTGGACACGTGGGTCACGATCATCTTGGGCGAGGCGAGCATCATCGTGTAGTCGGCGATGCCGCACATGCCGGCGATGAGCTCGGTGTGGCCTTCGAAGTCGGGGCGGGAGAGGCGGCAGGCCTCTTTGTTGACCGGCAGGGTGACGAAGCCGGGGATGTCGCCGGCGAGGGAGGCGCGGGTGGCGGCCTCGATGTAGGCGACGGCGGCGGCGCCGCAGGGTGCGGAGATCTTGCCGATGGTGATGTCTTCGCGGCGGAGGAGGGCGAGGTCGACGAGGTTGAACTTGCCGGGGACGGCGGCGGCGGGCGTGGCGACGAGGTGGAGCTCGGCGCGCAGGCCGAGTTTCTCCATCGCGAGTTCGAGCGCGGCCTTGTCGCCGAAGGCGACGAAGGGGGAGTTGATTTTGCCCTCGCACCAGGTGCGCAGGAGGATTTCGGGGCCGACGCCGCAGGCGTCACCCATGGTTATGCCGATCATGGTAAAAAGTGTTCGTAGAGGTCGTCCGGGCCCATGCCGCCGGATTTGGTGACGACGTCAAAGGGGCGGCCGAGGGCGTCGATGGCGAGGCGGTTGACCCCGATGGAGACCTCGCCGAGGGCGCGGCCGTGGGGGGCGCCGAGGGCCTCGATCGCGGCCTGCGAAGTTTCGCCGCCTCCGAGGACAAGGGTGCGAGACCCCGTGAGTTCGAGGATGCGTCGTCCCAT
>JBILUB010000406.1:0-2893 GCA_044371245.1 Opitutaceae bacterium | reverse complement strand
GGCGGCGGCTGAGCTCATGGAAAAGGAAAAGGGAGCGAACCTTCGGTTCGCTCCCCGCGGCTGGCAAACGGGATTTCGGCGCAGGCCGGGGCGTCTCGCCCCGGCCGGTGGGCGATCGGGACAAAAGCGCCCCTCACGCCATACCGCCTGGTTTTGAACTCAGTGTTTAAAATGGCGGAGGCCGGTGAAGACCATCGCCAGGCCGCGGGCGTCGGCGGCCGCGATCACCTCCTCGTCGCGCACCGAGCCTCCGGGCTGGATCGCGGCGGTCGCGCCCGCCTCGGCCGCGGCGATCAAGCCGTCGGGGAAGGGGAAAAGGGCCTCGGACACCACGACCGAGCCGCGCAGATCGAGGCCGGCCTCGCCGGCTTTCCAGACGGCGATCCGGGAGCTGTCCACCCGGGCCATCTGGCCGGCGCCGACACCGAGCGTCTGCTCTCCGCGGCAGTAGACGATGGCGTTGCTCTTCACATGTTTGCAGACCCGCCAGCCAAACATCATCGTGGCCCACTCCTCGGGCGTGGGCTGGCGCTTGGTCACGACCTTGAAGTCGGCCGGATTGCCGAGGATCTTGTTGCGGTCCTGGACGAGCAGGCCGCCGATGACCGAGCGAACGTCGAGCAGCGAATCCGCGCCGACCCCCTCCTTGGCGATCATCAGGCGGAGGTTTTTCTTTTTCCCGAAAATCGCCAACGCCTCGTCGCTGAAACGGGGGGCGATAATCACCTCGGTGAAGATCTCGGCGATGGTGCGCGCGAGCCCGGCCTCGAGCGTGCGATTGACGATGATGATACCGCCGAAGGGCGCCTGGCGGTCGGTGGCGAAGGCCTTTTCCCAGGCCTCCTCGAGGGTCGCGGCCGAGGCGACGCCGCAGGGGTTGGTGTGCTTGAGGATGCAGACCGTGGGTTTCTCGAATTCGCCGATCAGGTAGGTGGCGGAGGTGATATCGAGGATGTTGTTATACGAGAGTTCCTTGCCCTGCAGTTGTGAGAAGTGCTCGTGAAACCCGCCGTAAAGGGCGGCCTTTTGGTGCGGGTTTTCCCCGTAGCGCAGGCTTTGGGCCTTGGGCAGGGAGAGCGAAAACTGTTTCGGGTAGCCGCTGAGCGCCTCGAGATCGGGCTCGTCGGCCTGCGACTCAAGATAGCGGGCGATGGCGGCATCGTAGCTGGCGGTACGTTGAAAAACCTTCAGCGCGAGTTTGCGCCGGAGCGCGGGCAGGGCCGCGGGAGTCTCGTAAGCGGCGAGGACCGCGGCGTAGTCGTCGGGGTCGCAGACGACCGACACCGCGTCGTGGTTTTTCGCCGCGCTGCGCAGCATGGAGGGCCCGCCGATGTCGATGTTTTCGATGGCCTCCTCGAAGTGCACGTCCTTCCGCGCGACGGTCTGCTCGAAGGGGTAGAGGTTCACCACGACGAGGTCGATCAGCCCGATGCCGTGCTCGCGGGCGGCGTCGAGGTGCTCGGCTTTGTCGCGCCGGCAGAGCAGGCCGCCGTGGATCTTCGGGTGCAGGGTCTTCACCCGCCCCTCCATCATTTCGGGGAACCCCGTGTGCTGGCTGACCTCCGTGACGGGCAGCCCCTTCTCCGCGAGGAGCTTCGCCGTGCCGCCGGTGGAGAGCAGGGCGAACCCGTGCTTGTTTACGAGGGCGGTGGCAAACTCGACCAGACCGCGTTTGTCGCTCACGGAGAGCAAAGCCAGCTTTTGCATAGGGGAAAACGGCAAGGTGTGCGGCCCGGATTTCGCCCCCGCAAGCCGCTTTTCCGGGCGCGCGTCCGCCGCGCCGAAAAAGCCCCGGACGCCAGCTCGCCGCTACTCGCGCGGCGCGTCCGTCGTCCATCCCCCGGCGGACCAACGGGGCACACCGCGGCGGTAGCCGATCAGGCAGAGCAGGTGGCTGGCGACCGGAGTGCTCACCAGTTGGAAGACCACCGCCACGCCGATCTTCCACCATGCGACGCCCTCGACCGAGAGCCCGTAGCCGATCAGCAGCAGGATAACGCCCAGCGTCAGCGCCTTGCCGAGGGCATGCGCACGGCAATACACGTCCGGCAGGCGCAGGATACCCACGCCCGCCACACAAAGAAAAAACAGGCCGCCGAGCACGCAGATCGCGCCGGGGATCAGGGTCCACGCACTCATTCGCGACCCTCCTTCTCCCGGTTGAAATCCTCGTGCGAGTCAGGCTTGGGCTGGGCGAGGTAGTAGTAGAACGCGACCGTGGTGAAAAACCCGAGCGCGGTGACCACGATGACCAACTCGACGAAATCCGTCGTGCGCTCCTGCAGCGAGGAGATCACCACCGCGCCCACCACCGCGACCGTCACCCCGTCCAGGCCGACCATGCGATCGAGGGTGCCGGGGCCGCGGCCGATACGCCAAACGGAGGCCGCGGCCAGGAACAACATGACCAGCCAGCCCAGGGCGGGGAGCAACTCGTGGAGGAAAAAGTGCATCGGTCGGGTGGATACGTTTGCGGGGCGGGCGATTTCAGCGGGTCCAGCGGAGCAGGGGCCGCTCGAGGCCATCCTTGATCGAGCGCCGCACCCCGTCGGGGTCGCGCGCATCGAGGGCGTGCACCACCAGCGTGGTCTCCCCCTCGTCCAAGTGTACGCTGGTGGTGCCGGGCGTGAGCGTGATCGTGTGGGTGAGGATCACGACCTCCCAGGTCCGCAGTCCACGGACATCGTAGGTGATAAAGTCCGGCCGCAGCTCCGAGTTTCGCTCAAACAAAACCGTGCGCGCCATGATCAGGTTGGCCATCACCAGCTCACGCGTGAAACGCAGGATAAACAGCGGCAGCCAGATCACGACGGCCGGGCGTAGTCGCGGGGCGACTTCGCGGCCTTCGCGCAGGTAGGAATCGATCGATGGCGTGGGAGGGGTGGCGCTCATG
>JBILUB010000404.1:0-2901 GCA_044371245.1 Opitutaceae bacterium | reverse complement strand
TGCTCCTCGATGCCGGTGCCGACGGTGAGGATGTTGGGGTCGAAGATGATGTCCTCGGGCGGGAAGCCGACTTGGTCCACGAGCAGGCGGTAGGCGCGTTCGCAGATGCGGATTTTTTCCGCGTAGGTGGCGGCCTGGCCGTTTTCGTCGAAGGCCATGACGACGACGGCGGCGCCGTAGCGGAGGATGGTGCGGGCCTGCTCGAGGAAGCGGGCTTCGCCTTCCTTGAGCGAAATGGAGTTAACGATGCCTTTGCCCTGGAGGCACTTTAGGCCGGCCTCGATGACTTCCCACTTGGAGGAGTCGACCATGAGGGGGACCTTGGCGATCTCGGGCTCGGAGGCGATGAGCTGGAGGAAACGCGTCATCGCGGCGGCGCCGTCGATCAGGCCGTCGTCCATGCAGACATCGATGACGTTGGCGCCGTTGTCGACCTGCTGGCGGGCGACGGAAACGGCTTCCTCGTAGGCGCCGGCCTTGATGAGTTTGGCGAATTTCGGCGAGCCGGCGACGTTGGTGCGCTCGCCGACCATGAGGAAGCTGCCGAGTTGCTGGGTGAAGGGGAGCGAGCCGGAGAGGCGGAGGGGGAGCGGCGTGGTGTCGGGTGCGGGCGCGGACGCCGCGGAGGGCACGCGGGTGGCGAAGAGTTTACGCGGGGCCTTCGGGGCGAGGGTTTGCGCGATGGCGGCGATGTGCTCGGGGGTGTTGCCGCAGCAGCCGCCGGCGATGTTGCAGAGGTGGCTGTCGGCAAACTCGCCCATGAAGCGCGCCATGTCGGCGGGCTCGAGGTCGAAGCCGGTCGGCGTGAGCGGATTCGGCAGGCCGGCATTCGGATAGGCGGAGATGAAGGTGTCGGGGGCTTTTTCGGCGAGCTCGGCGAGGAAGGGCCGCATGAGGTCGGGGCCGATGGAGCAGTTCAGGCCGATGGAGAGCGGGCGGTGGGTGCGCACGGCGTTCCAAAGGGCCTCGACGGTCTGGGCGGAGATCATGGTCTCGCCGCCGCGGCCGACGGCGGCGGAGATCATGAGCGGGAGGCGGACGCGGTCCTCGGCAAAAACCTCCTCGATGGCGACGAGCGCGGCCTTGGCGTTGAGCGAGTCGAAGATGGTCTCGACGAGGAGGAGGTCGGAGCCGCCGGCGATGAGGGAGCGGATTTGGCGGCGGTAGTCGGCTTTGACCTGGTCGAAGGTGATGACGCGGAAGCCGGCGTCGTCGGCATCGGGGGAGTTGGAGAGGGAGACGGTGAGGGGGCCGATGGCGCCGGCGACGTAGCGGCGGCGGCCGGTGGCGTGGGCGATGCGGTCGGCCCACTCGCGGCACTGGCGCGCGGACTGGTAGTTGATGTCGTGGGCGAGCTCCTGGAGGAAGGGGTTGTCGATCACGCCTTGGTAGAAGGCGGGGTCTTTGCGGCCGCCGTGCTCGCGCGGATCCTCGATGAAGAACTCGCTTTGCCCGATGGCGGTGGCGGAAAAGGTGTTGGTCTCGATGATGTCGGCCCCGGCCTCGAGGAAGCGGCGGTGGATGTCGCAGATGACGGCGGGCTGGGTCAGCGAGTAGATGTCGCCGTTGTTTTTCAGGTCCTTCGGGGCGGATTTAAACCGTTCGCCGCGCGCCTGCTCCTCAGTGATGCCGTAGGTGCGGATGGTCGTGCCCATGGCGCCGTCGATGATCGCGACGCGCTCGGCGAGGAGGCGGCGGAGCTCGATTTCGGCGGCGGACAGGGGGAGGGCGGGCGAGGCGGACATCGGTGGTGAGCAGGAGGCGAAAAGGACGGAGAAGGAAGGGCATTTTCCCTCTGGGGTCAAAAACATATCTTTACTTTCGGATATGTTGATACGTTTCTGGAGCGGCTGAGATTTTTGTTCCGGTGCCCAAGGGCTGCGTCGCTTTTGCCAAGTCATGAGGGTGAAGGAGGCTCGCTCCGCGGCTCGTGTGGCCAGAGGCTCTGCGACGTTCGTGTTCTTTTGCACAACTCTGAATCGGGGAAGGCCGTGAGAACCGGCCACAGTTGCGCTGCGGTATCGTGCCACAGACTCCCACCGCGTCGGCGAACGGCGTGGGCAAAGCCAATTTCCGCTTGGGCGGGAGTGAAGGCGAGGAGCGAGGACGCGCGCCTGCGCGAATTTCAGGTTTGAAAACTCAAATCTCAAATTCGTGCGCGGTGCGCACGAAGCACGGAGTCCGAATATCCGGTCGGGGATGTCTCACGCGGCGGTCGCCGACCCTTTTGCGGGCGGCCGTTCGCGAAATCTTCATCGCAAAAATGAAGCGTGAGAGCAGTCCGCGAACCTCCCTCGGTTCGTCTGCTCGCACCTCGATCAGACAACCATGTTCAAACACTCCCCTCCACGTCGGGGCGCCGCCGCGCGCCGACTGCTCGCCGCGTTTGCCGCCCTGCCGGCGCTCGCCCCTGTATTCATTTCTTCGTTACACGCTCAGGAAGCCGCCGACGCGCCGGTCGTGCTCTCGCCCATCGTGGTGACGGCCACGCGCACGCCGACGCCGGTCGAGGCCACGGCCGCCTCCGTCGACCTGATCACCCGCGCCGACCTTGAGACCGCCGGCTACGCCGATCCGGCCGACGCGCTCCGCGACGTGCCCGGCCTCTACTACGCGGCACCGGGCCCGGGCGCGGCGGCGGGCCGCTTGCTCACGCGCGGCACCTTCAGCCGGCACACCCTGGTGCTGCTGGATGGGCGGCGCCTGCCGGCCGGCCTGGCGGGAAACTTCGACATCGCCTATCTGCCGGCGAGCAGCGTGGAGCGCATCGAGGTGCTGCGCGGCGCCTCCTCGGTGCTCAACGGCGGCAACGCGCTCGGCGGCGTGATCAACCTGCTCACCCACTGCCCCACCCCGGGCGAGCGCGTGCTGCGGGCCTCGGCCGAGGCCGGCTCCTTCGGC
>JBILUB010000403.1:0-2904 GCA_044371245.1 Opitutaceae bacterium | reverse complement strand
CGCCGTTGCTCCCGCACCGGAGGGCATGGTCAACGTGACCTTCTCCTACAAACCCACCCGCCGCGAGGCCCAGACCGTGAAGGAGGTGAACGTCGCCGGCGAATTCAACGGCTGGGACGCCTTCGCGACCGAGATGAAAAAACAGGAGGACGGCACCTGGTCCGTCACCGTCCCGATTAAGAAGGGCAAACAGCAGTGGAAGTTCCTCGTGAACGGAAACTGGATCCAGAACATGGAACCCGTCGTCGACCGCATCGCGCCGAAGCCCGACGGCTTCGTCAGCGACCCCTACGGCGGCAAAAATTGTGAGAACGAGTTTTAATCCCCGCGTTTGAGCGGCACACGCCTCGGCGGTCAGCGGGGCTTGCCTGCTTCGGGGCGGTACCGCTCCGCCCCCGGGGTTCGACAGGGTAACTTGCCCGGAGCGGAACCGTCTCCATCCTGACCGCATGCGTTTCGACGTCCGCTTCCGCACTTCTCTTGTTTTTGCGACCGTGGCTGGCGTGGGGGCGGGCGGCGCCTGGTGGCTGAGCACGCCTCCGTCTACCCTCCCGGAGGCGCTCACCCACACCCCTTCTCCCCGGCCACCCACCCCGTCCTCCGAGGAAGCCCCATCCTCCGAGATCGACCCGCGGACGCTCGAGACCGCGTCGTCGGAAGCGCGCAACGCCCTCGCGGATGCACTGCGCGCCCGCCTCCGGGGTCCCGGCATCCGTTCGGATGAGCTGTTGATCTCGTTTAAGGATGCCGAGGCCGCGCGCCGTTTTCTCGCCCATGTCGCGCCGGGGACCCTGGAGGTCCTCGGACGCATCGACTCGATCCACTCCTTGCGGGTGAAAGTCAGGGACCACGAGGCTCTCGTTCGAGCCCTGGCCGACGAGGTCGGGGAAGTCGCCGGCATCTCCACCAACCCCGTTCTTTCGCCACCCACGCCCCCGCCCGAACAACGACTGGCCCGCCAGGCCGTGGCCGTGGGCGACTCACTGCCGAGCCTGCTCGGGCTCTCGCCTGAGACCGACCACGCGACACTCGGACGCGGAGTCCTGGTCGCGGTGCTCGATGGCGGAGCTTCGCCGGACCAGACGCTCGGGACCCGTCTTCGGTATCTGGATATCGGATACGGATTGACCGGACTCACTTCGGACGGAGCACACGGCACCGCGGTCGCCTCCATCGTGGCCGGGGCCTCGCCCGGGGCCCGGGGCGTGGCACCCGCGGCCGATTTGCTCAGCATCCGGGTCGTCGGCCCGGACGGCACGAGTGATGCGTTCTCCGTCGCCCGTGGCATTCATGCGGCGATCGAGGCGGGCGCCCGGGTGATCAACATCAGCCTCGGCGCCTATGCGACCGCCCCGATCTTGACCGAGGCGGTGGAGCGGGCGCTCGCCGCCGACGTCGCCATCGTGGCCTCGTCGGGCAATGACCAGGCGGCCCGCTTGGCCTGGCCCGCAGCCTACCCGGGAGTCGTCTCGGTCGGAGCGACGGACGCGCTCGGACAGCAGGCGATTTTTTCCAACTCCGGCCAGGGCCTCCAACTCACCGCCCCGGGAGTCGGCCTCAACGCAGCCGGACTCGCGGGCACCCGCCAATCGTTCAGCGGCACCTCGGCCAGTGCTCCGGTCGTTTCCGGAGCCATCGCCGCCGTATTATCAAGGTCCCCGGAGCTCACCCCGCTTCAAGCCGCGGACCTTCTCGCCAGCCACGCGAATGACGGCGGTGCGGCTGGCGCCGATCCCGACTACGGCCGCGGCACGCTGAATCTGGGCTGGACGCTCGATCGCAAGAACCCCGCCCGCGTCGATCCGGCGGTCTCGAGCCAGAGCTACGATCCGTCCACAAGGACAGTCTCGTTTGTCGTGCAGAATCGCGGAGCCCGCCCCGTTTCCGGCCTGACCCTCGATCTGTTTTTGAGCGACGCCGCGACGCTCCACCCCCTCCCGAGTCTCGCACCCGGAGCCTCCACCACCGTCTCGGTTTCCCTCTCCGCAAACATGAAGGCATCCACCCCTTCCATCGACGTCGTCGCGCGCCTACGAGTGCCGGAATCGGTCGAGGATCAAGATCGCCGCAACAATCAACTGTCCGGCCGCCTCACGCTCCCGCAGCCCTGAGCGGAAGGAGTGTGTGGCGGTCAATACACCTTCGAAAGAGCCCGATCCCGCGTGAGTGCGACGGGGGTGATCATCGGGCGATCCAAGGGTACCGGGCCCCGCTCCATTTCGCGGATGAACGCCTCGAAGGGGCGCCAGTTCAAATCGCCCAGCTTTTCCCAGGTGCCGAACTCGACGCCAAACGCGTCTCGGTACGCCTTGTAGACGAGCTCCCAGCAATAGATCTCCTCATCTCCTGGAGCGTAGCGAAAATCATAGGGCCGACCGGCGTACCGCCCGAGGGCCGAGCGCAGCGAAGCGGGGTCGTGGGCGCCCATCTCCCGCCAGCGCCAGACATCGATCCGCGCACCTCGACCGCGCACGATCCAGAGGTGCAGGGGCGTCTCCCGCACCTGACCAATCGCCTCGTGCACGACCCAGTTTCCGGCGGCGTTCCTCATCACCACGCCGCAATGGGAAAACGGGGAAACGGTGATGCCCTCGATGGCCTCGACCAGATCGCCCGAAGGTAAAGATTGAAAAACGACGTCGCCCTCGGCCGGAGAGTAACGCGCGAGGTGGGCGAGTCCGTGGACGTTGAAGCGAAAGGCGACGCCAAGCAGCGCGATCAGGATCAGGATAAAACGAATCCACGCCCCGCGACCCTGGGGTAAGAGCTTCATGCGCGGGATCCTCACGCGGCGCCTCCGGGGAGGCAAGTCGCGGCGGCCTCCTGGTGTGCCCGGCGGGATTCGAACCCACGACCAGCCGCTTAGAAGGCGGCTGCTCTATCCAGCTGAGCTACGGGCACCCT
>JBILUB010000456.1:0-2522 GCA_044371245.1 Opitutaceae bacterium | reverse complement strand
CCGCAGCCGGTGGCCCTGTCGGCTCACCTCCGCAGCCAGACCCGGTGCCGTCCACTCGCCCGGGCGCGGCCCCACCGACCCGGTCGCGGTGTAGTCCGCATAGGAATACAGCCCTCGTCCGGTCGCCGCCGGGGTAAAGTCGGCAAAGATTCGGTACTCGCCCCCGAATCGCGGCGTGTGGGAAAAGACCCACTCCCCGGGCCCCGAACCGGGCTCGGGATGGAGATGCTGATAATCAGCCAGGCTGGAGTCCACGATCAGCAGATGGAGTTTTCGCGTGTGCACGGTCAGCAGGTCGACCGGCCCGATCGTCTTGCCTCCGCTGGTCGCGAGCGAGAGCACCCACCGCGTCTCCCGTCCGGCCTCCGCCTGCACATCCCCCTCCGGCCTCAGCTCCATCCGCACCGGCGAACGCACCGCCACCACCGGGATGAACTGCGGGTTGGCTGGATCGCACATCTCCAGCGCGTTGGCCCCCGACACTTGGAAATCCATGTGATGCAGGTTCGTCCCGGTCGGCAGGGCGCGGAACCCCAGGTACAAGGCCACCGCTCCGGCGGTGATCCAAGCCGCGCCCGACCACGGCACCGGCGCTTGGACTCGTTCTGTTACACGACTTTTCATCTTCGGGCGCGGGCAACCGTCCATCTCAGCGCGTCATCTTCGCGACGAAGTCCGCCGGCGACCATTGCGATCCATCCGCCCTCCATGCGATCCGGCCCTCCTCGCTGATCAACACGGTGGTCAAGGTGTGCTTGATGATCGGCACCGCCATATCGCTATCACCGTCCAACTCGGCCAGTACCCCGAACTGCTTCAGCAGGTCCTTGATCGCCCCCTCCGGACCGGTGAGAAAGGAGAAGTTTGTGGTGTCGATGCCGCGAGCCTCGGCATACTCCCTCAAAACCCCCGGCGTGTCGTACTCCGGGTCGAGCGTGATCGAGACCAGCTCGAGATTCCCCACGCCCGCTTCGCGCGCGAGTTTCTGGGTTTCCATCATTTTGGCCGTCGCCATCGGACACATCGTCGCGATCGGACACCGCGTGTAGATAAAGTTCAGCATGATCTGCTTGCCCCGCCAATGCGCCGCCTGCGCGACCTCGCCCCGCTGCGTGAAGAGGGCAAAATCAGGCAAGTTCTCCCCCACCTCACGGTAGACCGCTCGCCCACGGATGCCCGTGTCTTCACGCAAGCGACTGGCAGCCTGTGCCACGGTACCCCGCGCCCCGGCGTCCCCCCACCAAACGTTTTCAAGCCGGAAGCGTCCCTCCCCTTCCTCGATCAGCCGCGCCTTCAACTCCGCCCCTTCGCGAGCCAGCGCCAGATCACCCGCCCCGACGGCAAACTCCATCGTCATGCGCGGCATGTAGCCGGGTATCTCATCGTGATCGACCAGCAGCGTCCCCCGCTCGGTGAGCACGGATACGACCCGCCCCGTCAGCGGCTGTCCCCGCTCGGCCGGCGGCTGTTCCCGCACCGCCGGAGCACTCGCCCCCTTCTCCTCGGCCACCTGCCGGCAACCGACCAATCCCAAAGCCAACACGCCCAGCACGCACACACCCCGCGGAACGATCGAAGAGCTCATGCGCCACCGTTCCGCCCTGGGGAAACGTTTGTCAAAGGCATTGCGCCCTCTAGTTTCTCCCCTTCGCTCCGCCCTTCCGCCTCCTCATGGCCTCGTCTGCGCCCTCTTTCCCCGCCCCGTCCCCTCCACCTTCCGGTACCCTTGCGTCCTACCGGCCAGGCCTGGCCTGGTTCGGCGCGTCCGCAGCCGCCTGGGTCTTTGTGGTCGTCACCATGGGCGCCTTCACCACCAGCATCGGAGCGGGCATGGCTTTCCCCGACTGGCCTCTCTCCAACGGTTCGATCAACCCCGAGGGCTGGCTGCGCGACATCTACATGTTTGCGGAGCACTCCCATCGGCTCTTCGGCATGGTCATGGGCCTTCTCGCCATCGGCACCGTCGTCTGGCTGCACCGGCAGGAGCCCCGCCGCTGGGTGCGCCGTCTCGGCTGGACCGCCCTCACCATCGTGATCGTCCAAGGTCTGATCGGCGGTAAACGCGTGCTGCTCGATTCCATCGAGGTGCCCGGCTTTGAGCTCACCCTCGGGCAGATGCTCACCATCCCCCACGGCATCCTCGCCCAGATCTACGTCTGTGTGCTCTTCGCGATCGCCGCCTCGCTCTCCCGTCCTTGGCTGGCCGGCGCCTCGCAGCCCGTACCCGTGGGTCTTCGCCGCGCTGCCGTCGCCCTGGTCGCCCTCGTGGTCGCGCAACTGGTGATCGCGGCGGTGATGCGGCACAACATGGCCGGACTCGCCATCCCCAGCTTTCCCCACAGCGGCCCCGACGGCGCCTGGTGGCCCGCCTCGGCGGATTTCCGCGTCACCATCCATTTCGCCCACCGCCTGATGGCGCTTGTCCTTACCGCCGCCATCCTCGCGCTCGCCTTCGCGACCTGGCGCACGCCCGCGGCCTCGAAGGGGCTTCGCCGTCTTGCGGTCGCTTTGGTCGCCCAGCT
>JBILUB010000402.1:0-2909 GCA_044371245.1 Opitutaceae bacterium | reverse complement strand
CCCACCACCGCCGCCGGCCCCGGCGCCTGGACGCCGGACGCTCTCCCGGATCCATTACCGCCGCGCCCATGCCGCCACCAGACCGCTAATCGGCCAGACCGCAACGCTCGAGCAGAGCCCGTGGGTTCGCATCGCGCCCCATGAAGCGCCTAAAAAGTTCCGCCGCGTCGGCCGAGTTGCCCCGGCTGAGCACGTGCTCGACAAATTCCCGACCGACCGCACGGGAAAAAACCCCCGCGCTCTTCCAACGGGTAAAGGCGTCGGCCTCGAGCACCTCGGCCCATTTGTAGGAGTAATATCCCGCGGCATAGCCGACCGGATCGGAAAACAGGTGCCCGAAGCGGCGAACGATCGTGCGGGCCGGCGGCGTGGTCGGGATCATCGTGTCCGCCACCAAGGCGCGCGCCTTCGCCTCCAAGTCACCGTCGACAAAGTCCGCCGGGCGCAAATGCAGCAGCAGGTCCATCTTGGCGAATTGCACCTGGCGCATCGCCGCGCACGCCGCGCGAAAACTCCGGGCCCCGCTCATTTTTTCGAACAGCTCCTCGGGAATCGGCGCCCCCGTCTCATGGTGTCGCGCGAAAAGATCGAGCGATTCCCGCTCCCAGCACCAGTTCTCCATGATTTGCGAAGGCAGCTCGACAAAGTCCCAGGCGACATTGACGCCGTTGAGCGACTTCACCGGCACCTCGCCGAGCAAATGATGCAGGAGATGACCAAACTCATGGAAAATCGTCTCGACCTCCCGATGCGTCAGCAGCGCCGGTCGCTCCGCGCTCGGCGGCGACATGTTGCCGCAGATGTAACCGAGGTGGGGGCGACGCGCTCCCGGCGGCGAATCGGGACCGGGCTGGTCCGGACCACCGGTCACCAAATAGCCCATCCACGCCCCTCCCCGTTTCGACTCACGCGGATGCCAGTCGGCATAAAACGAGCCGAGATGGGTGCCGGCCTCATCCCTTAGCTCGTAGAAGCGCACGTCCGCATGCCAGCGCTCCGCCTCGTCGATCGCGATCTCCTCCACCCGCAGTCCAAAGATCCGCCCGACCAGATCGAAAAGTCCGGCCTGCACCCGACCCACCTCGAAAAACGGGCGCAGCACCTCTTCGTCGAAGGCGTGTCGCGCCTGCCGCAGCTTTTCCGCCCAGTAGCCCAGCTCCCAGGCCTTCAAAGAGCCGAGCGCCCCGCCGGTTTGCTCGGCTTTGAACGCTTCGAGCTCCGCGCACTCGCGGGCGAAGGGCGCGCGGCAGCGCTGCTCGAAATCGGTGATAAACCGCAGGGCGCTCTCCCCGTTCTTGGCCATGCGGCGCGTGAGCACGAGGTCGGCGAAACTCGATTTGCCCAGCAAGGCGGCCTTCTCGGCGCGCAGCGCGAGGATCTTTTGCACCAGGGGTCCATTGTCCCACTTGCCAGCTTCCGCGCCGGCGCCGACCTCCACCGCCGCCAGCCAGAGCTCGCGGCGTAAGGACTCATCCTCGGCGTAGAGCATCACCGGCTCCTGCGAGGGCGCATGCAGCGTGAAGCGCCAGACCGGCTTCTCGTCCGTGCCCAGCCCCTTCCGGCGGGCGGATTCACGCGCCGCCGCGACCGCGTGGTCGGGTAGCCCCCGCAAACGGCTTTCGTCCTCCACCAGGAGTTGCCAGGCGTTTGTCGAGTCGAGGGTGTTTTCCGAATACTTCTGGGTCAGCTGCGCGAGCTCGGACTCGAGCGCCTCGAGCCGCGTCCGTTGCGCGTCGGGAAGCTCCGCTCCCGCCTCGCGAAAGCTGGCGAGCGTCTCATCGCGCAGTCGGGCCCACACGCCCTCGACGGCACGCCCGGACTGCGATTCCGCCCCCGCCTTGATCCGCGACCAGAGCGCGGGATTGAGCGGGATGGCCGCGAAAAATGCCGAGACCTTGGGCAACACCGCGTTGTGCGCCTCGCGCAGCGCGGGCGAGTCCGCCACCGACTGCAAATGCGTGACCTTGCCCCACGCGAGATTCAGCCGCTCCGTCGCGCGCTCCAGGGCGAGAAAGGTGTTGGCGAAATCAGCCGCGCCCGTGTCCGTCGCGATCGCGTCGATGCGCGCCTGCGCCTCGGCCAGAGCCGCCTCGATCGCCGGCACGATGCTCTCCGGAGTGTGCTCGGCCCAGCGGATCGAGAAATTCTCGCTAAGAAACGGATTGGAAGAAAGGGCGCCGAGCGCGGCGGAGACCGGAGGAGCGAAGCGGGTGGTGTCTGCGACCATAGTGGAGGGGGATAAACGCGAGGGGCAAAAAAACTCGTCCGACGATCGTCGGCGGGCGGAAGCCGGCAAGCGCGGACCGCCTCACTCCCGATTACGCGGATGGTAGCGTGCGTGCTGCTCGACCAGCCGCTTCTCCTCGACCGCGGTATAAATCTGGGTGGTCGCGAGGTTCGCGTGGCCCAGCATCTCCTGGATGGCCCGCAGGTCGGCCCCCCCGCCCAACAGGTGCGAGGCGAAACTATGCCGCAATTGATGGGGCTTCACCCCGCGGCTGATCCCGGCTCGAGCCGCATACTTTTGCACCAGGACCCAGAGCGTCTTTCGCGATAGCGGCCCGCCCCGCTCGCTCAGGAAAAGCGCGCTTCCGGTGCGCGCACGCACAAAGGCCGGCCGGCCGGCCGCGAGGTAAACGCGCAACGCCTCGACCGCCTTGCCCCCCACCGGCACCACCCGCTCCTTCGCGCCCTTCCCGAAGACGCGCAGGAATCCCGCCTCCAAATCGAGTTGTTGCAGGCTCAGATTGGCCAGCTCGGAGACCCGCAGGCCCGAGGCATAGAACAACTCCAGCAGCGCCCGATCACGGAGCGCAAACGCGTCTCCCCCCTGGGGCGCCGCCAGCAAGCGGGCGATCTCCTCGCCGGAGAGCAGACCGGGCACCCGCCGGGATGGTTTGGGGCCGCGC
>JBILUB010000400.1:0-2923 GCA_044371245.1 Opitutaceae bacterium | reverse complement strand
CCCAGCTCCTCCCCCAGCTCAAGACCTGGTCACCCACGCCCCTGCGTGTCCTCGGCTTTAAACTCACCGCCGGCGCCGACGCCGCCGCGCGCGCCGCCGCCATCGGCAAACTCTTCACCGCCGGAGGCGTCGACGCCGTCGTCCACAACGACATGAACGAGCTGGGCAGCGCCGGCGCCGGCCGCTCCTTCCGCATCTACCGCGCCGGCGAGAGCGCCGCCGCCGCCCACGCCCTCGGCGTGCCCGCCCTCTGCGCCTGGGTCGAGACCTGGGTGCGCGGCGCCTGAGCCCGGCGCTCGAAGACCGCCCCGTCTCAGTCCCCGGACCGCGCCCGCCGCGCCCGCCACTCGGCCACGATCGGCCCATCCGCCGCCGGCATCTCCAGGCCGGCCAGCTCCTCGCCCGCCACCCAGCGCAGCGCGGCATGCTCCCGCGCCTCCGGCAGCGCAGCGCCCACCTTTAATCGCGCCAAAAAAGGCCACAAACGCACCGTCACTCGTTCATACGCGTGCACCACCGGCGCCAGCCCCGCACCCACCTCCACCTCGCAGCCCAGCTCCTCCGCAATTTCACGAGCCAGCGCCACTTGAGGAGTTTCCCCGGGCTCGATCTTGCCCCCCGGAAACTCCCAGAGTCCGGCAAGATGTTTCTCCGCCGGCCGTTGCGCGAGCAGTAGCCTGCCTTCACCGTCCTCGATCAAGGCGCAGACGACCTCCACCCAGGGCTTTGCTTCCATTAATGAAAACCAGTTCCGGACCGATGTGGGGACAAGAATCAAACTCGTCCGCGGTAACCTCCCTTCCGACTTCATCGTCACCCTCCCCATGCGTCCCGCCCCCGCTCCGCTCACCCGCTTTCGGCCGGCGCACCTGCTCCGACCCTGCGTTCTCGCCAGTGCGGCCGGCCTCGCCATCGGCGTCGCTCTCCTCCGCCTCGAGCCTCCGGACTACGATTTCGCCACCAACGACCCCCTGGCCCGGGCGGCCGCCCTCGAGCTTTACCGTATCAGCCCAGCCGAACCCTCCGCGCCTGTCACCCGCTGGGCCACCGCACCCGCCCGCCACACCCCCGCCTCGGCCGACATCGACCCGCTGCTCGTCGACTATCTGGGCTACGACGGCGAGAACGGCGTCGAGCTCTACAGCGAATAGACCCTGGGCGCTGTCTTCAGAATAAACCGATACTTCGTGACGCGGAAGTCATGCTCGGCCCAGGCGACCGAGCTGGAGGCGGGCCGGAGGCCCCTGCCACCGAGGTCAACGCCGGCCCCGCTTGGCTTCCGCCTCACCCGGAGGGCGCAGGCAAAGCACCGGATTGTTTTGAAGACCGCGCCTAGCCCGCACCCGCCGCGCGCCAAAGCACGAACACCAGTAACTGCGCGCAAAACACCCGCAGCAACATCACCAGCGGATAGACCGAGGCGTAGGCCACCGCCGGCGCGTCGCTCCCCGTCGTCTGCTGGGCAAAAGCCAGCGCGGGCGGATCCGTCATCGAACCCGCCAAAAGCCCGCAAAGCTCCGTGTAGTTGAGCCGCTTCCAGGCTCGGGCCAGCAGACCCACCGCCAAGAGCGGCACCGCCGTCACCAGCGCCCCCCAGCCCAGCCACACCAAGCCGTCGCCATGCAGCAAGATCTCGGCGAACTTTTCGCCCGACTTCATGCCCACCGCCGCGAGGAAAAGCGTGATCCCCATCTCCCGCAGCGCCAGATTCGCGCTCGGCGGCAGATGCCAGACCAGCGACCCCGTGTTCGCCGCCCGCGAGAGCAAGATCGCCACCACCAAGGGCCCGCCCGCCAGCCCCAGCCGCACCGGCGCCGGCAAGCCCGGCACCAACAGCGGGATCGAGCCCACCAGGACCCCCAGCCCGATCCCCAGGAAAAACGGGATCGGGTGCGGATGCTCCAGCGCCTTCGGCGAGTCCCCCACCACCGCCGCCACCGCCTCGATCCCCGGCGCCTCGCCCACCGCCATCAGGATGTCGCCAAACTGCAACTTGAACCCCGCGCTCGGCGTAAACTCCAGACCCTGCCTCGTCACCCGCGTCACCACCACATTGTGCTGCGCCAGAGTCGAGAGCTCCCCCAGCGCCTTGCCCAGCACCGCCCCCTTCGTGACGAAAAGCCGCCGATTCGTCACATCCCCCGGCACCGCCTTTAAATCCACCCCCGCGTCCGCTCCCACCACGATCCGCAGCGAGTCCAGCCCCTCCTCCGGCCCCACCACGTGCAGCACATCACCCAGCGCCAGCTCCGTGTCCGCCCGCGCCACACCCACCACCCCCCCGCGCGAAAACCGCGAGACCACCACCCCCGAGCCCGCCAAGCCCGGGATCGCCGCCAGCCTCCGGCCCACCAGATTCGCATTACGCACCTCGAGACTCCGCCCGCTCGGCGGCGGCGCGTTCGGCCGCAGCCTCTCCTCCGCCGCACGCACCTCCGCCGCCACATCCACCCGAAACACCCTCCGCACCACCAGCATCGTCAGGATGATCCCCAGGATCCCGAACGGATAAGCCACCGCGTAAGCCAGCCCCTGGATCGCCGTCGCATCCGGCGCCGCCCCCACCTGCTTAAACGCCTCCCCCGCCGCGGCCAAAGACGGCGTGTTGGTCGTCGCCCCCGAGAGCAACCCCGAACCCGCCGCCAGAGGCACCCGCCCACTCAAAATCAAAACCGCCGCCAGACCCGTGCCCGCCACCACGATGCCCGCCGCGAAAAGATTCAACACCAGCCCCCGCGCCCGCAACGACGCGAAAAACCCCGGCCCGATCTGCAAACCCAAGGTGTAGACAAAAAGGATCAGCCCAAACTCCCGCACGAAATCCAGCACCTCGTGGTTCGGCGCCAGCTTGAAGTGCCCCAGCGCCAGCCCCGCGAACAGCACCCCCGCCACCCCCCCCCCCCCAACCCCCACCCCCCAAATT
>JBILUB010000401.1:0-2923 GCA_044371245.1 Opitutaceae bacterium | reverse complement strand
GGGTGCGGCCGCCATGAAGCGGCGCTGCTTGTCGTAGGGGCGCTCGGGCAGCTCGGACTCGAGGCGGGCCTTCCACTCGGCGTCCACCTTGACCGGCATGAGGTCGGGGTCGGGGAAGTAGCGGTAATCGTGCGCCATCTCCTTGGAGCGGAGCGACTGGCTGGTGCCGGTGAGGCCGTCGTAGTCGCGCGTCTCCTGCACGATGAGGCCGCCGGCCTTCACCACCGCGATCTGGCGGGCGATCTCGTGGGCGATGCCGTCGCGGACGAAGGAGATGGAGTTGAGGTTCTTCAGCTCGACCTTGGTGCCGAGCGTGGTGGCGCCGACGGGTCGGATGGAGACGTTGGCGTCGCAGCGCATCTGGCCCTTCTCCATGTCACAGTCGGAGATGCCGGCGTAGACCAGGCTGTGGCGCAGGGAGGTGAGGTAGGCGTGGGCCTCGTCCGCGCTGCGTAGTGCGGGATCGGATACGATCTCCATCAGCGGAGTGCCGGCGCGGTTGTAGTCGATGAGGGAGCCGCCGGCGCCGTGGTTGAGCTTGCCCACGTCCTCCTCGAGGTGGATGCGGGTGAGCGGGATGCTTTTGTGCTCGCCCTGGATGTTGCGCGCCGGGCCGGGCAGCTCGATCTCGACCCCGCCGCCGAGGCAGATGGGCTGGTCGTATTGGGAGATCTGGTAGTTTTTCGGGCTGTCGGGGTAGAAGTAGTTTTTGCGGTCCCACTTGCAGACCGGGGCGATCTCGCAGCCGAGAAGCAGGCCGGCCTTGATGATGGCGTCGACCGCGGCGCGGTTCATGACCGGCAGGGCGCCGGGCAGGGCGAGCACGGTGGGGTCGGTCAGGGTGTTCTCGGGCTCGCCGTAGCCGGCGGGCACGCGGGTGAACATCTTGGAGCGGGTCTTGATCTGGACGTGGACTTCAAGACCGATGACGGCTTCGTAGGTCATTTGGCGAAAGAGGCGTTTTGTTGGACACGGAGGGCACGGAGCTCGGACACGGAGAACACGGAGTTCAGAGGACCAAACGGCTGAGGCCAAACTTGGGGAGAAGGGTGGTGCGGAAATTGAGGAGCAGGCCCACGCGACAGGAGGTGAATCTGAGGTAGGTCAGCACCTGCGCTTCATGAACGTCGAGGAGTGCGTCCACGGCCTTCAGCTCAACGACCACCTTTCCACCAACCAAAAAGTCCAAGCGATAGGCGTTCTCGATGAGGAGATCCTTATAGGTCACCGCACAGAGCTTCTGCTCCTCAAACTCAAGCCCGCGAAGCGTCAGCTCATGAGCAAGCGCTCGCTGGTAGGCGGACTCGAGAAGCCCCGGCCCAAGTTCGCGATGAACCTCCACGGCGGCACCAAGGATCCGGTCGGTCAGTTCTTCCTCAATCATGGTTTCTACGGTGGTTTGTGCTCCGTGTTCTCCGTGTCCGAGCTCCGTGTGCTCCGTGGCGAAACTCAGAGCACCGGGACGCGCCGCGACCAGTCGTGGGCGGAGTCGTAGACCTGGGCGGCGGAGAGCAGCGCGGCCTCGGCGAAGGGCTGGCCGATGAGCTGCAGGCCGATGGGCAGGCCGCCGCGAGTGAAGCCACAGGGCACGCTGATCGCGGGCAGGCCGGCGAGGTTCACGCCGATGGTGTAGATGTCGGCCAAATACATCGCGAGCGGGTCCTCGGTCTTTTCGCCGCGCCTGAAGGCCGGCGTGGGCGTGGTCGGGGTGAGGATGACGTCCACCTCGCGGTAGGCGTTGATAAAATCCCGGCGGATCAGGGTGCGGACTTTCTGCGCGCGGCCGTAGTAGGCGTCGTAGTAACCCGAGCTGAGCACGTAGGTGCCGAGGATGATGCGGCGCTTCACCTCGGAGCCGAAACCCTCGGCGCGGGACCTGAAGTAGAGATCGAGCAGGTTCTCCGCTTCGGCGCTGCGGTGGCCGTAGCGCACGCCGTCGTAGCGGGCCAGGTTCGAGGAGGCCTCGGCGGTGGCGATGATGTAGTAGGCGGCAAGCGCATACTCGGTGTGGGGGAGCGAGACCTCGCGGACCTCGGCGCCCTTGGACTTGTAGTGCTCGATCGCGGTCTCGACCGCGGCCTGGACCTCGGGGTCGAGGCCGGCTCCGAAATACTCCTTCGGGATGCCGATGCGGAGCGGTCCGGGGCGCGGAGCGGCGAGAGCCGCACGGTAGTCCGGGATGGGAGTGGCGAAGGAGGTCGAATCGCGCTCGTCGTGGCCTGCGATGGCTTGGAGCAGCATCGCGGTGTCCTCGTCCGTGCGGCCGAAGGGGCCGATCTGATCGAGCGAGGAGGCGTAGGCGATCAAGCCGTAGCGGGAGACGAGGCCGTAGGTGGGCTTGAGCCCGACCACGCCGCACAGCGCGGCCGGCTGGCGGATGGAGCCGCCGGTGTCGGAGCCGAGGGTGGCGGGGGCCTGGCCGGCGGCGAGGGCGGCGGCACTGCCGCCCGAGGAGCCGCCCGGGATGCGGGAGAGATCGTAGGGATTGGCGGTGAGCTTGGTGGCGGAGTTTTCCGTCGAGGAGCCCATGGCGAACTCGTCCATGTTGAGCCGGCCCCAGAGCACGACCCCGGCCTCGCGCAGCTTGGTCGTCACGGTGGCGTCGTAGGGGCTGACAAAGTTGGCCAACATCTTCGACGAGGCGGTGAGGGGCTGGCCCTTGACCGCGATCACGTCCTTCAAGCCGATGGGGATACCGTCGAGCGGGCCACGCGCCTGGCCGGCGGCGCGTCGGGCATCCGAGGCGCGCGCCTGCGCCAGGGCGTCGTCGGCATCGTAGGAGTTAAAGGCCTGCACGCGGTCCTCGACGGCGCGGGTGCGGGCGAGGACGGCCTCGGTGAGCGCGACGGAGGTGAGGGAGCCGCCGGCAAGCGCGGCGGAGAGCTCGGCAAGAGTCTGGAAATGAAGGGGCGTGGCGGACACG
>JBILUB010000399.1:0-2928 GCA_044371245.1 Opitutaceae bacterium | reverse complement strand
CTCGACGCCATCGTCTCCAACGAGTTTGGCCGCGACATCGTTTGGTTTCAAAATCCCGGCGCCGGCGCCGTCACCGGCACCTGGACCCGTCGTTTGGTCGGCACCGCCCACGGCCAGGGTTTTTCCATGGACGTGTACGACATGGACAACGACGGCCTGCCCGACGTGATCCTCGGCGAACACCGCGGTGATGTCGCCCCCGTGCAGAACAACCGTGTGCTCATCTTCCGCAACGTCGGTGGCGGCTCCTCCTGGACGACCCACGTCGTCAACAGCGATTCGCCCTCGGTCATAGATCATCACGACGGCACTCAGGTCGCCGACCTCGACGGTGATGGCGACCCCGACATCTACTCCATCGGCTGGAACAACCAAAAAATCTGGATCTTCCGCAATGACTCCCCGGCCTTGCCCGGTGGTGGCGGCGGAGATCCTCTCCCCACGGTCGCCGCGCCCTCCGTCTCGCCTGCGGCCGGCCAGTACAGCTCGCCCCTGACCGTCACCCTGGCCACCACCACCTCCGGCGCACAGCTGCGGTACAGCGCGGATCCCGCGGTAAATCTAGCGACGGCCGGCCAGATTTACACCACGCCTTTCGCCCTCACCCTGCCCGCCACGCTCCGGGTTCAGGCATTTAAGGCCGGCGAGTTGCCGAGCATCGTCACCCAGGTGGCCTACACCGCCACCCCTCCCGGCCCCGACCCAGATCCGGTCAGCGGCTGGGCCTTCCCCACGCTCGACCATCGCCTGCCTTTGACGATCACCAACGGCCCCTCGGCGGTCTCGGAATACGTCACCACTGCCGAGCTTGATTTCACCGCCGCCTTGAGCGCCCTCGGCGCCTCCGGCGCCTTCGCGCCCGCCTCGCTGCGCGTGGTCGAGCTAAACTCCGCCGGCACCGCCGCGATCAATCTCAGCGTGCCCTTCCAGTTCGACCCCGCCTCGGACTACAATGCGAGCACTCGGGCCCGCGGCACTCTGGTCCTGACCCTGAGCGGTGCCACCGCGGCCAATGCGGTCCGGCGCTTCCACGTCTATTTCGACACCGGTACCGGCCACACCGCCGCGACCGCCCCGACCCCGCGCGTCGCCGTCACCGCCACCGCCTCGACCTATGAAGGCCAGGCCCACCACGTCTTCACCCAGGAGGGCGCCACGCTCTGGTTCGACAACACCGGCGGCGGCTTCTCCCGGCTGATCGACCGCGACGGACGTGATTGGATCACCTTCCGCAAACGGAATCCCGGCCAGTCGGGCTGGTTCCGCGGCCTGCCCAATCTCGGCTATCCGGGCAACCTCTTCCACCCCGGCTACGCCACCAGCACCACCACGCTCGTATCCAGCGGGCCCCTACGCATCGTCTTCGACACGGCGACCAACGACGGCGTGTGGCGCCTGCGCTGGTCGATCTTCCCCGACCGCAGCACCCTCACCGTTCTGCAGAAGGACGCCGCGCGAAACTTCTGGTTCCTCTACGAAGGCACCCCCGGCGGTCAGGTCGATCTCACCACCGACTTCACCATCCGTCCCGATGGCACGCGCACCGCGCTCGGCAGCGCCTGGAGCGCCGCGCTGCCCGCCGCGGGCTGGATCGGCGTGGAGGATTCGGTCCTGGCCCGTTCTCTTCTGCTCGTGCAGCACGAGTCCGACAGCGCAGCCGATTCCAGCTATGTGATGAATCCCGGTGATCCCGCCGGTGAGAACATGACGGTGATTTCCTTTGGCCGTGCGGGCGAGGAGCCCGTGCCCCTCATCGCCGCGGTGCCCCGCACCTTCACGCTTTCCCTGCGGGATACGGCCCAGTTCGCCACCCTCTCGGCGGCCGCCGCCGCGTACCGGACCCCGCCCGCGGTCGCCGTGGGCACGCCGCAGAATCTCACCGCCGCCGCCGTCACCGCGCGAGGCACGCCCCACGCCTGGCTGCTCCAGTACTATCCGGGCACCTCAAATTACGAGGCCCAGGACGCGCTTGATACCGACGGTGACGGGATGGCGGCCTGGCAGGAATACGTCGCGGGTACCCTCCCGACCTCCGCCGCGTCGCGGCTCACGATCAACGTCCTCCAAGTCTCGCCGTCCCGCGTGGTGGAGATCTCGCCGGTCGTCTCCGGTGGCTCGCGAGTCTACTTCCTGGAGCGGAGCACGGATCTGCGCACCGGCACCTGGACGGATGTCGTGGCCACCCTGCAGATCCTCGACGGGAAACTGCGCCTGACCGACCCGACTCCTCCTGCGCCGCCGGTCTTCTACCGCGTGCGGGTAGCGATCCCCTGAGGCTTTGGACGCGCCGCGCACCCACCCGGGCTGCGCGGCGATTTTGGGTGGGCTTATGGATACAAGGCGCCGGGCCGGATCGTCCGGTTGACGGTGCGGTATTCATCCCCCGGCGAGTTCCAGGGAGGGCCTCTTTTTTGAAAGCACCGCATCCGGCGCCACCGACTTTTTTAAACACGGTGAATCACCTGACCATCGAAACTCGAGTCAGTAGCCTGGCGCCGCGCCGAGACCCAATCACCTCGGGCCATAAGGCGGCGATTCGGAGCGGACCCGGCTCGTCGACGGCCATTCGGTTCAGCCCGGAGCTCGAGTTTGTCTCGCAAGGCGCGAAGACGCTCTTTTCTGCCACGCCTCCCTTCTCGCTCGGATGACCGTGCCGGCGACGGAATCGATCACGATTTGGAATGCGTCCGTGTCGTTGAAGGCCCCCATAAAAGGAGCTCCGTATGGCGCTCCCGGTCTCCTCGTGAATCACGCGAATTTCCCAAGGGGAAAGTTCTCTGGGCGGGTGGCAGTATTGTGACCAGCTCCAACGTGCAGGTGTGAGGCTCGGTGCGCTATAGCAATTCAAATGAAGATGTAGCCGTTTCTCGTAGCGCAGACTTCCAGTCTGCACGAGCGAGCAGGCTGGAAGCCTGCGCTACCTTGGGT
>JBILUB010000398.1:0-2946 GCA_044371245.1 Opitutaceae bacterium | reverse complement strand
CGCCCTCGAGGGTGATTACCAGCGGCTGAACGCGGCGACGGCCACTCTGGCCGCGCGCCTGGCGGCCCCGCGTTTCGGACTGAGCGAAGCCGACATCTCCGCCGGGCTCGCGAACGTGAGCTGGCCCGGGCGATGGCAGCGTTCGCGACTCGCGGACGGACGCCTGATCGTGCTCGACGCCTCGCATAATCCCGAAGGGGCCGAGGTGCTCGAGCCCCTGCTCGCCGCCTTGGTGCACGAGACGGGCCGGGCGCCGCTGGTGGTGACCGGGGTGCTTGGTGTGGCGCGTGCGCGCCCCTTGTTGGAGGTCGTCGCGCGGCATGCGCGGGAGATCCGTCTGGCGCGGCCCCGCCAGGCGCGGGCTTCGAGTTTTGAAGAACTGGAGGCCCTCGTGCCGGCCGAGTTTTTTGAGCGAGGCGGCAGGTTGGGTCGGAGCACGGTGGAGGATCTGTTTCCCTCCGCCCGGAGCTGCGCGGCCGGTGGGCCGGAGGATGTGATCGTCGTGACGGGCTCGATCTACCTGCTGGGGGAGGTGTTTGCCCGCCTGGAGCCGGAACGAGGCGCGGGTGAGCAGCGGCTGCAGGATTTCTAAGCCGAGGCCGGGATCAGGCGATCCAGAGGGTTTTGGGATTGGTGAAGGAGAGCACGCCGGGGCGGCCGAGCTCGCGGCCGAGTCCCGAATCCTTGCTACCGCCGAAGGGGACGGCGATGTGGGAGCGGACCGCGTGGTTGACGAACACCATGCCGGCCTGCAGCCGCGGCGCGTATTCGCGGCGAGCGCGGCGCAGGTCGCGGGTGAAGAGGGCGCCACCCAGGCCGTAGACGGAGCGATTGGCGGCGGTGAACATCGCATCCTCGTCGCGCGCGATCTCGACGCCGGCCACCGGCCCGAAGAGCTCCTCGTCGGCGGCGGGCATGCCGGGCGCGACGTCGGTCAAGAGGGTGGGGGGATAGAAGGCCCCAGGGCCCGCGGGCACCTTGCCGCCGATGACGAGATGGGCACCCCGTCGGATGGAACGGAGCACCTGGCGGTGAAGCTCCTCGCGCAGGTCGCTCCGGGCGAGCGGCCCGAGGCGGGTGGCGGGCGCGGTGGGATCGCCCATGGGGAAGGCGGCCATCGCGCGAGCGAGCGCGTCGGTAAAGGCGCCGACGACGCTAGAGTGGACGATAAACCGCTTCGCGGCGACGCAGCTCTGGCCGTTGTTGACCAGTCGCGCCTCGGCGCAGACGGCGACGGCGGCGGGCAAATCGGCGTCGGGGAAAATCAAATACGGATCGCTGCCGCCGAGCTCGCCGACGAACGGTTTCAGGGCGGCGCCGGCGAGCGCGGCGACGCGCCGGCCCGCGGCGGTGCTGCCGGTGAGGGTGACGCCGCGGATGCGGGGATCGGCGATCAGCGGCTCGATGGTGGCGGAGGTGGCGAGCACGCAGTCGAAGACGCCGGGGGGCAGACCCGCCCGGCTGGCGAGAGCGGCGAGGGCCAGGGCGCAGCCGGAGACGTTGCTCGCGTGTTTGAGCAGCAGGACATTCCCGGCGATGAGAGCGGGGGCGGCGGCTCGGAGCACCTGCCAGAGCGGGTAGTTCCAGGGCATGATGGCGAGGATCACGCCGAGGGGCTCGGGCACGACGGAGACGCCCCGGGGAGCGTCGGCGGGGATCTCGGGGCGGAGAAACGCGGCGCCGTGGCGGGCGTAGTGACGGAGGCAGTCGATGCACTTGGCGATCTCGGCGCGCGCGTCGGAGAGCGGTTTGCCCATTTCGGAGGTGATCAGAGCGGCGAGCGGGGCGCGCTCGCGGTGGAGGGCGGCGGCAAAGGCGCGGAGATGGCGGGCGCGGGTGGCGGGCGGCGTGGCGCGCCAGGTGGTGGTGGCGGCGTGGGCGGCGGCGAGGCGGCTCTCGAGTTCACGCTTCGTGTGCGCGGCGTGACGGGCGATGATTTGGCCGGTGGCGGGGTTGATGGAGACAAGCGCTGCCATGATGGGGCGGAATTCTTCACCATGCTTCCATCAGGTTGTCGAGGAACGGAGCGTGTCTTTTCAGCCTCCACGCCCGTGGCCGGCTGGTTTCCACTGCGAAGTTCAGATTTCGAACCCCAGTCCGAGGTGCCAATAGTGATAGGCCTCGGCGTTGGTGGTTTTGATGCCGTCGAGCCAGGCAAGGGCGTGGCCGCGCAGGCTCGCGGCGCGCAAGGCCTCCACCTGCGCCACGCTTTGAGTGTAGCGCACGGCGGCGAAGTCGAGCGAGCGACCGGAGCGCAAGTGCGCGGCCAAGAAGCCCGCGCGGGCAGCGAGGATGCGGCGGCCGTTGTCGTCGGGCGGGCGCTGGGTGAGGTGGCCTTTGAGCCGGGTGAAACCGTCGAGCAGCAAGGGCGTGTCGGGGAACAAAGTCGTGGGGGCGCGACGTAGGCCCGAGGCGGTGACGCCGAGGCAGGCATTGATCGTGTCCGCCAAAGACGCATCGCGGGAGTGTAGATTCTCCCGATAGCCGGATTCTTGCGCCTGCACGCCGTAGTAGGCGCGGGCCAGCGCCGCGAAGTCGGTGGCGTGCTCGAAGAGGACGCCCACGTCGAAAAGCTGCTTGGCCACCTGCATGACTTCGCCGACCTCGCCGCCCTGTTTACGCAAACGCACACCGGTCGTCGTTGGCGCGAAGGCGGTGAGTTTGTCGCCGAGCAGGCTCTCGATGGTGGGTAGGGTGACCGTGATCTCGCGGTCGGGGACGAGGAAGGCCGTGCGGATGGGGCGCTGCACGATGTCGTGCGGGCATTGAGCCTCCTGCACCACGTCGAGCAACACGTGGGCCTTTCCGGTTGGAGTTCGCTGGCTCGGAAAGAAAAACTGAAAGTGCCGACGCTGGGGAAGCGGGTCGCGTCCGGTAGATGTTCCGCGCTTATCTTCATCCCAACCAGTGAACGGCGCGGTCTGGCCGATCTTCGCCACTACGCGT
>JBILUB010000050.1:0-10900 GCA_044371245.1 Opitutaceae bacterium | reverse complement strand
CCCATGAACATCCTCCTCGTGTCCGAGCCCGGCGTCGACGGCGTCTTCCGCTACGTCGAAAACCTTGTGCAACACCTCCTCGCCCGGGGCGTGCGGGTCCACCTCGCCTACTCCGATCGGCGCGGCGGCGAGGCCCTCCAGCACCTTGTCGCGCTGGTCGAGCGTGAAGGCGGCCGCACCCTGAATCTTCGCGTGGACCAGCATCCCGGACCCGCCGACTTCGCCGCGCTGCTCTCCCTCCGCTCCCTCGTCCGCGAGCTTCGTCCCGACCTCATCCACGCCCACAGCGCGAAAGCCGGCGCGCTCGTCCGCCTCCTCCCCTTCGTCGGGGCGGGCGGCATGCCGCTCGTGTATCAGCCGCACGCCTACATCGGCATGCGCCCCCGACGCGGCCGCGCCGACCGGCTCTACGACGGGATCGAGCGCCTCCTCGGCCGCTGGAGCACCACCATCGCCTGCTCCTACGACGAACAGGCTCACGCCTTGCGACACCTTCGCCTCCCCCCCTTCCGCGTCCTCGCCGTTCCCAACGGCGTCGACACCACCCGCTTCGTCCCCGCCTCTCCCCGCCGCCGCCGGGAGCTGCGCGCCGCCTTCGGCCTCCCGCTCGCTTCTCCCATCCTCGGAGCCATGTCCCGCTGCTCCGCGCAGAAAGATCCCCTCGCCCTCTATCGCGGGTTCTCCACCGCCTCCGCCCGCCGGCCCGACCTCGTCCTCTTCCACGTCGGACAGGGCGATCTCGACCCCGAGCTCCGCTCCTTCATCGCCGCCCACCGGCTCGCGCACCGGGTGATTCGGCGGCCCTATCTCTCCAGCCCGGCGGAGTTCTACCAAGTCGTGGACGGCTTCGCGCTCACCTCCCGTTACGAAGGCTTGTCCCTCTCCCTCCTCGAAGCCCTCTCCGCCGACCTCCCCCTCATCGTCACCGACGCCCCGGGCAATGGCGACCTGCTCCACCGCCCGCTCTCGCACCTTTGGCGCGTGCCCGTCGGCGATCACGCCGCCATCGCCGACGCCATCCTCGACTGGGTCCACGGCCTCTCCGACCCGCAGTCCCCGAGGAGCAACCACCGCGATGTCGCCCGCGCCTGCTATGACCAGGCCCGCGCCCTCGAGCGTGTCCTCGCCCTCTACCGCCGACTCCAGTCCCCCGGACCCCACCCCGGCCGCGTCCCCGTCGCCGCCCGGGCCTGATCCCTCCGGCCCCCGGATACCCGCCAACCGCCAAATCCCCGGCCCCCGGCCCGCGCCCCGCCCGCTCCCGTCCGGCGGCGGTCTCCGCTAAAGTCGTCCCGCCGATGCAACCACGCGCTCCCTTTAGCCCGCTCGTCCGCATCTTTTCCGCCTCAGCCACCCCCGCCCCAGGTTCGCTCCTCCGGATTCCACCCTTGTCCCTGCGCCCGCCCACGTCGCGCCCATCGACCCACCGAATCTATCGGAGCCTATGTTCAACCTGATCCCGTCACGCCTCTCCCGCCCCGCCGCGGCCCCTTTGTTTCGGACCCCGCTCGCCTCGCAGACGGAGGCCCTCGCATGAACGCGGCCCCGTCCTCCGAGGTTCGGACCAGCCTCGACCCCGCGCGGGTCCTCCACCTCCTCGGGCACCACCCGTGGACCCTCGCGTTCTGCGCGCTCCTCGGGCTGGCACTCGCCCTGGCCTACGTCCGCCAACGCCCCGCCTACTTCGTTTCCCGCGCGGTCCTCGAAGTCCGCGGGAACGAGGCCACGCCCCTCGATTTTGATCGCCGCGAACGCGCCGATCCCGATTCCGCCGCCGTGCTCAAGACCCTGGAGCAGACCCTCGCCGGGCAGACCGTCCTGCGCCAGGTCGTCACCGATCTCGGCCTCGCCTCGGATCCGAGCTTCGCCCCGCCCCGCCCCGACGGCTACTCCGATACCGAACTGATCAAACTGCTCGCGCAGCGCGTCCAGGTCGGCCTCGTGCGTGGCACCCGCCTGATCGCCATCGAGGTTCGCGACACCGATCCCGCCCGGGCCCGGCTTCTCACGCAGGCCATCATCGACGCCTTCTTCGACCTCCGCGCCTCCCTCCGCCGCGAAGGCGCCGACAGCGCCCACTCCTTCCTCCTCGCCGAGGCCCGCCGCCTCGGCCTCGAACTCCGCGCCGCCGAAGAGCGCGTCCAGGATTACCAGGAAGCCAATCAGACCGTCTCGCTCACCGACCGCCACGACATCGTCGTGCAACGCCTCGCCGATCTCGCCCGCCAGGTCACCGCCGCCCGTACCCAGCGACTCTCCCTGCAGTCGGCCCGCGACCAGGTCCTCGCCGTCCTCGAAGAACACCCCGAGCAACTCGCGAATCTGCGCGAGATCGCCGTCCTTCAGGACATCGTCGAGCAACGCCGTGAGTTGAACGCCGTCGCGGCCCGCGTCGCCAGCTACTCCCTCCGCTACCGCGACAAACACCCTTCCCTCATCCAGGCCCGCCAGCAACTCGCCCAGATGCAGGCCAGCCTGCGCGCCTCCCTCGTCGCCGCCGGCCGCGCCGTCCTCCAGGCCCACGACGCCAGCCTCGCCAGCGAACGCGCCCTCGAGGAAGAACTCGTCCGCCAGCAACGCCAGGCGATGGAGCTCTCCCGCCTCGCCATCGCCCACCGCGCCCTCGAACGCGAGGCCCAGTCCACCGACGCCCTCTACCAACAGGTGCTCGCCCGCCTCAAGACCAGCGGCGTCGGCCAGAGCCTCGCCGCCGTCGACGGCCTCGGCGGCCACCCCATCCAGATCGTCGAGCAGCCGATGGTCCCCGTCTCGCCCGCGGGAGTGTCCGATAAACTCATCCTCCTCGCCGGCCTCCTCGCCGGCGCGGGCCTCGGCGCCGGCCTCATCCTGCTCCGCCGTGCCTTCGACCCCTCGCTCCTCTCCCTCGACGACGCCGAAGCCATCCTCGGCGTGCCCGCCCTCGCCGCCATCCCCCGCTCCACCCTGCGCGGTGCCGACCTCCTGATTCATTCCCACCCCGCCACCCTCGAGGCCGAGGCCTTTCGCTCCCTCCGCACCTCCATCGCCCTCCTCCCCCTCGAACAGCCCCCCCGCTCCGTGCTCTTCACCAGCGCCGTGCCCGCCGAGGGCAAGAGCTTCTGCGCGGCCAACTACGCCGCCGCCCTCGCCCAGCAGGGCCTGCGCACCCTCCTGATCGACGCCGACCTGCGCCGCCCCGGCCTGCGCCGACGCTTCGCCACCGGCCCGGCCACCCAGGGCGCCGGCCTCGCGGACTGTCTCCGCGATCTCTCGCAGTTCCCCGGCGCCGTGCGACCCACCCGCCTCGCCCAACTCTTCGTCCTCGGGGAACTCCAAGGCTCCGTGCGCGGCGCCGAACTTTTGACCGGACGAAACTTCCGCGCCGTCATCGACTCCGCCCTCGCCGACTTCGACCGCGTCGTCGTCGACACCGCCCCCCGCACCGCGGTCGGCGACACCGCCACCATGGCGCCCCACGTCGGCGTGGTCTGCCTCGTCATCCGCGCCGGCCGCACCCCTCGACGCGTCGTTCACCGCGCCTGCGTCATCCTCGGCCGCCGGCCCTCCGGCCTCGTGCTCAACCGGATCAAATCCGGCCGCGCCGCCCGTTACGACTACTACTCCCACGCCGACGACTACATCCGCGATACCCCCCGTCATCCCGCCCCCGCCAACGCTCCCGCCTGAGCGCCGACGCCACCCGCGTCACCTCTTTCCCGCCGCCTCTTTTCCTCGCCGCCACCCGCCATGCCCGCCCACGCCCTCTCCTCCGCCACGCCCCTGCCTCTCCCGCTGCCCCTGGATGCAGCCGCGGCGCCTCCCCGCGGCGGGACCGACTCCCGTGGCCGCATCCGCCAGCTCCTCATCACCTCCTTTTTCGGCGACGCCCTCGCCATCATCGCCGGCCTCACCCTCGCCGGCTGGCTGCGCTTCGAGACCCCCCTCGAGCGCTTCGGCAGCGCCGACAGCGCGCTCATCGTCTGGACCGACTACTTCCGGCACATCGTCTTCGGCTCCGCACTCTACCTCCTGCTCCTCTCCGTCCTCCGCCTCTACGCCGCACCCGGCATGCTCCGCCTCCGCCAGTCCTGCGTCGTGCTGCTCAAGGCCGCGACCGCCTGGCTCCTCGCCCACTTCGCCCTCGGCGCCCTCCTTCGCCCCGAGAGCGACGTGTCCCGCCTCTACGTCTTTCTCGGCGCCGGCTGCGTCACCCTCTCCCTCTTCGCCTGGCGACGCGCCTACGATCTCTACATCACCCGCATCGCCACCCGTGATCAACTCCACCGCCGTATCCTCTTCGTCGGCTGGTCCGGGCCGGCCGCCGCCTTCGTCGACGCCATCATCAGCCTCCGCGATCCCTTCTTCGAGATCGCCGGCTGCGTGCCCGCTCCCTCCGGCCGCTACGCCCAGACCCCACCGGCCCGCGTGCGCCGCCTCGGCGATTACTCGCAGCTCCACTCCCTGCTCACCCGCCACCAGGTCGACATGGTCGTCATGGCCGACATGAGCGTCCCCGCCGGCGAGACCATCGGCCTCGTGGACCTCTGCGAGAAAGAGATGATCGATTTCAAAATCATCCCCAACTGCTTTCAAATCCTTCTCTCCGGACTCCACCTCGAGAACACCAACGGCGTCCCCGTGCTCGGCCTCACCCGCCTCCCCCTCGACAACCCCTTCAACCTCGCCGCCAAAGAAACCCTCGACGTGCTGGGCGGCCTCCTCGGCCTCCTCCTCAGCGCCCCCCTCATCGCCCTCTTCGGCTACCTCGTCCATCGCGAGAGCCCGGGCCCCGTCCTCTACACCCAGACCCGACTCGGCCGCGGTGGCCGCCACTTCCGCATCGTCAAGATCCGCAGCATGCGACTCGACGCCGAGCTCTCCGGCCGGCCCGGCTGGAGCGTGAAAGACGATCCCCGCCGCCTCCGCATCGGCGCCTTTATGCGCCGCTGGAACATCGATGAACTCCCCCAGTTCTGGAACGTCCTGAAAGGCGACATGAGCCTCGTCGGCCCCCGTCCCGAACGCCCCGAGCTGATCATCGATTTCAAGGAAGCCATCCCCCACTACAACGCCCGCCACAACATCAAGCCCGGCATCACCGGCTGGGCCCAGGTCAAGGGATTCCGCGGCGACACCGACCTGCGCGAGCGCATCCGCTGCGACCTCCACTACATCGAGCAGTGGAGCCTTTTCCTCGATCTGCAGATCCTGCTCATGACGCTTTTTTCCCGGAAAAACGCCGGCTGATCGATCCGCGCCCCCCCCTCGGCGCCTGCACTCCCCCCCGAACGATGAAGATCGCCTACGTCTTCCACCACGACGCCGCCGACCCCCTGGTCCAGTCCGGCCTCCCCGCCTCCTCCCTCGCGGGCCTGCGCCGCGTCGGCGCCGACATCGTGCCCGTTTTCCCCCTCGTCACGCGCTCCCGCCGTGCCTACCCGCGAAAAATCCTCGAACGCCTCCTCGGCCGGCGCTACCGCAGCGACCGCGAGCCCGCCTACCTCGCCGCCGCCGCCGCCGAAGTCGACGCCCGGCTCGCCCACGAGGACTACGACTTCATCTTCACCCCCGGCTCGGAGATCGCCGGCAGCCTGCGGACCAAGCGGCCCGTCGTCTTCTGCTGCGACGCCACCTTCGCCAACATGGTGGACTACTACTGGGACTTCACCGACCTCTCGCCCGACTACCTCCGCATGGGCCACGAGCAGGAGGCCGCCTCCCTCGCCCGCTGCTCCCTCGCCGTCTACTCCGCCGAGTGGGCGGCCCGCTCCGCGATCCAGGACTACGGCGCCGACCCCGCCAAGGTCGTGGTCATCCCCCTCGGCGCCAACATCGGCCAGGACAATACCTGGCCCGAGGTCCGCCGCTGGATCCGTGCGCGTCCCCGCGACGAGATTCGCCTGCTCTTTGTCGGCCGCCACTGGGAGCGAAAAGGCGGCGACATCCTCGTCCATGCCGCCTACTGCCTCGCGAAGCTCGGCCACCGCGTCCGCGTCGACATCGTCGGCTGCGCCGTCCCCTCCCGCCACCGTGCGCTCCCCTGGATCCACGGCCACGGCCTGCTCAGCCCACGCGTCGCGCTCGAAGTCGCCCGGCTGCACGAGCTTTTCACCCGCGCCCACTTCGTCTTCGTGCCCTCCCGCGCCGAGTGCTACGGCATGACTTTCGCCGAGGCCAACGCCTACGGCGTGCCCGCCATCAGCACCGACACCGGCGGCGTCGGCGGCGTGGTCCGGGAGGGCTACAACGGCCATCTCCTCCCGCTCGACGCCCAGGGCCCCGCCTACGCCGATCTCATCGCCGCCGCCTTCGCCCACCCCGCGCACTACGAGCGCCTCTGCGCGCAGTCCTTCGAGGCCTTCGCCCGCCACTACAACTGGCCGGCCTTCTCCCGCCGCTTGATCGACCTCGCGATCGAGCGGGGCTTCGCCCCGCCGCCGCTCGCGGCACCCGCCGGCCCACGCTCCCCGGGCACCCGCCGCGCACTCGACCGCGAGTGTTTCTCGGCCAAGGAGGCCTGGGCCTGAGGCGATGCTCCACCTCGCACTCCAGGCGGCGGCCTTGCCGCCAAACGCGCCCCCGCCACCTCCGGTCCACCGCGCTCCACGCCCTTTCCCCACCGCCTCCACCCTCTCCTTCCTCGCCGGACTGCTGACGCCCTTCACCCTCTCCCTCGGCGGCCTGCTTCCCCTCGGCGAGCTCGTGCTCGGCGCGGTCGCCCTCTGGGCCCTGCTCATCCTCGCCCTCGAGCACGCCTGGCCCGGCCCGCTCTGGCGCGACCGGCTCTTTCTCTGGCTCCTCGCCGCCCAGGCCATCGCGCTCTGCGCCTACGTCGCCTCCGACCTCATCCGCGGCAGCGCCCCTCCCGACATGGCCCGGGGCTGGGCCCGCATGATTTTCCTCGCCGCCGATTTCGCCGCCATCGCCTACCTCTGCGGCTGCGCCGCGCGTAATCTCGTGATCCTCCTCGTCGGGATCCAGCTCGGCGAGATCCTGGCCGTGCTGCTCCACGGCCCCCTCTTCGGCGACTACTGGAAATTCGGTTTCGCCCTGCCGGTGACCATCGGCGTGCTCCTCCTCGCCCGCCGCGCCGGTCCGCCGGGCGCCGCCCTCGCCGCCGCCGCCCTCGGCCTGCTGCACTTTGTCCTCGATTTTCGCAGCCTCGGTCTCGTCTGCCTGCTCGTCGCCGCTTTCCTCGTCGTGCAGGCCTTTTCCCGCCCCTGGCGCGGATGGCTCGCCCCGCTCGGCCTCGCCGCGGCCCTCGCCGCGGGCGCGGTGGTGTACGCCCACACGACGTCCGACCGCGAGGGACGGCGCACCGACCGCTCCAACGTCGAGCGCGGCGCCATGCTCCAGGCTGCCGTCGAGGCCTTCGTCGATTCCCCACTGGTCGGCCACGGCTCCTGGTTCAGCCGCACCGACGTGATGAACAACTTCCGCCTGATCCGCGAGGAGCGGGCCCGCGAGGCCGGCGTCGGAGGCTTCGCCGCCGCCCACGAGGAGGAACACGGCGTCACCCTCCACTCCCAGCTGCTAGTCACCCTGGCCGAGGGCGGCCTCTTCGGCGCGGCATTCTTTATCCCTTTCACCGTGGGCCTCGTCTGGGCCCTGCACCGACAGGTCGTCGTCCTCCCCTGGTCGCCGGTGGCGCCGCTCCGTCTCTTCCTCCTCGGACTTGGCATCTTCCACGTCTTCTTCAGCCCGTTTTCCGGCGCCCACCGGGTCCAGATCGCGCTCACCGCCGTACTCCTCGTCCTCATCCGCCAGGAGGGCGCCTCCAGTCCCCCGAGCCCGGCGCCACGCACCGTGTTCCACTCATGATGCCGCTGTCTCGCATCCTGCCGGAAGGTCTGCGCGCCCGTTTGCCGATGCGCCCGCCCCGCGCCCTGGCGGCCTTTTTTGTCACCTCGATCGCCGCTCGCGCCGTCGGCGTGGCCTGCCAGCTCCTGCAAGTTCCGATCGTGGTCACGCGTCTCGGCTCGGAGGCCTTCGGTCTGTGGATTACCTTCGTCACGCTCGCCGGCCTCGTCGTGTTCGCCGATTTTGGACTCGGGATCGGCGTGCAGAACCGCCTGGCCGAAATCTTCGCCCACGACGGCCGACGGGAACGCGCCCGGGCCCGGGCCCTCTTCGGCAGCGCCTTTCTCTTCCTCTGCGGTCTCGGGCTGCTGCTTGCCGCGCTGTGCTGGGCGATCAACTCCCGGCTCGACCACGCCCGGCTCTTCGACCTGCGCGACCAGTCCGTGATCGGCGCCGCCCCCCTGGCCGCCCTGGTGGCCGCGCTCTCCTTCTGCGCCGGCTTCCCCCTCGGCCTCGCCCAGCGCCTCGCCTACTCCCGGCAGCAGGGCTGGGCCTGCAATCTCGCCCAGGCCGCCGGCAGCGTGCTGGCGCTCGGCGCCGTCGCCTTCGTCGCCCAGCGCGGCTGGGGTCTCGTCGCGCTCGTCGTCGCCGGCCAGGGCGCGTTGCTCCTCACCCAGTTCGCGCTTCTCGTCGGCCAGCTCTACACCCTGCGCTGGCTCGCCTTCTGGCGCTACCGCCTGCGCCCCGCCTTGCTTCGTCAGCTCCTCGGGCTGGGAGCCTGCTTCGGCGCCCAGCAGGTGTTGAACACCATCCTCTTCACCCTGCCGCAGGTGATCATCTCCACCCAGCTGGGCGCGGCCGCGGTCACTCCGTTCAACCTGCTCCAGCGGCTCTTCAATCTCTTCAGCGTGGTCCAAAACGCGTTCATGCTCCCTCTCTGGCCCGCCTACTCAAAGGCCAAGGCCCGGGGCGAATTCGCCTGGATGCGGACCACGCTGCGGCGCTCTTTCCTCGCCACCATCGCTTGCAGCGTCCTGCCCCTGGGCCTCGGAGCCTTCTTCGCCCCCTCGATCATTCGCCTCTGGGTCGGGCACGAGATCATGGGCCTCTCCTCGCTGTTGATCGTTTCCCTCGGCCTGTGGAACGCGCTGATCCTCCTTCAGCAGCCCTTCGCCTTTCTGCTCGCCGGTGTGTCGGAGATCCGTCGCACCACCCTCTACACGCTGCTCAGCGCGGGCGCGGCCCTGGCCCTGATGCTCCTGCTGGTCCGCCCCCTGGGCGCGGCGGGGGTCGCGCTCGGACTGCTCCTCGGCCTCCTGCCCTTCTCCTTCCTCGGCACCTTGCTCGAAACCCGGCGCTACCTACGCAGCGCCCTCCCTCGTCCTCCGACCGCCGCCACGGCGACCGTCGCCACCCCGGCCACAATCGCATGAGCACCCTTCCCTCCGGCTCCACCCCGCGCGCCGCCCACCTCTGGCGGGATCCACCCCGGCGCACCGGTCTCGCCCGTCGGGCCGCCATCGCTCGACGCCTCCTGATCCTCGCCCGGGATCTCGCTCTCACCCGTTTCATCGATCTGCTCGGCGCCTTCAGCACACCCGGGGTCCCGAGCGTGGGTCGTCTCCAAGCCTGGGCGTTGCGCCGCATGGGCGTCGACCTCGTCTCCGACCAGGTCTGGCTCGCTCCCGACGTGCGCATCGAATGGCCGACCCACCTCGTCCTCGGCGCCCGCGTCACCCTCAACCGCGGCACCCACATCGTTTGCCACGACCAAGTCCGGATCGGAGATGACTTCCTCGCCGCGCCGGGCCTGATGATCAACTCCGGCACCCACGATCTCGCCACCCTCCGCCCCGCTTCCGCTCCGGTCGAGATCGGTCCCGGAGTCTGGTGCGGCGCGCGGGTGACCATCTGCGCCGGGGTGAGCATCGGCCGCGACTCCGTGCTCGGCGCCGGATCCGTCGTTGTCCGCGATCTCCCGGCCTACCAGATCTGCCTCGGCGTGCCCGCCCGGCCGGTCCGGGACCTTCGCGAGCTGCGCGAGTCGCGATCCGAATCCTGGTCCAATTTCGCGGAGGCCTGAGCCGATGAGCCGACCCGCCCTCACCTTGGCCTTCGCCGTGTTTGCAACCTGGGCTTCGCCGCTCGGAGCGGGGCAGGCGGCGCCCCACGCGGCCGACGCGTCGGAACGCCTCGGCGTCATGACCCATTTCGCCCACGGCTGGCCCCTCGAGCTGATTCCCCGGCTGGCTGACGACGGCCTCCGGCAAGTACGCGACGAGGTTTACTGGGAGGAGGTGGAAAGCGTGCCCGGACGTTTCGAGTTTCCGAAAAAATACGACCTGTACCTCTCCGGGCTCGACGCCCGCGGGATCCGGCTACTTCTCCCGCTCACCTTCGGCAACCGCCACCACGACGGCGGCCTCACACCCCACACGGAAGCGGGCTACCGCGCCTACGCCCGCTACGCCGCCGAGACCGTGCGCCGCTACGGCGACCAGTTGTCGGCCGTGGAGATCTGGAACGAGTACAACGGCGGCTTCGTCGAGGGTCCCGCCACCGAAGATCGGGTTTACCACTACACCCGGCTGCTCCGGCACGCCTACGCGGCGGTAAAGTCGGAACGTCCCGACCTCGTCGTCCTGGGCGGGGCCACCGCCGGCCTCCCCTTTCCCTACCTCGAAGCGCTCGCCCGCGCCGGCGCGCTCGACCACCTCGACGCCGTCTCGGTCCATCCCTACCGCGACGGGGAAAACCCGGAGAGCCTCGAGACCGACATCCGGCGCCTCCAGGCGCTTCTCCATCGGTACCGGCCGGACCGAAACACGCCGATCTGGGTCACCGAGCTCGGGTGGCCCGCCCGCCCGCCCGGCATCCAGACCGGTGGGTCCCTCGACGAGTCGGAACAGGCCTCGCATCTCGTCCGCTCCCTCGCCCTGCTGCTTTCCCTGGGGGTCGAGAAGGTATATTGGTATCAGTACCTCGAATACGGAGCCGATGCCGGCCTCGGCCTGCTTCGCGCCGCCCCCGGCCATCCGGGCAAACCGGCCCACACCGCGCTGCGCGCGCTCCTCGCCCGCCTGCGCGGGGTCACGGCTCTGGTCCGTGAGCCCGCGCCCGA
>JBILUB010000049.1:0-10905 GCA_044371245.1 Opitutaceae bacterium | reverse complement strand
TGACCCTCGACCTCGAGCAGCACCCGGCCGTCGGCCAGATTCCGCACCCAGCCCGCCACATCGAACTCCTTGGCAACCTGCAAGGTTGTGTAACGGAAACCCACGCCCTGCACATGTCCGGAAAAATGAACGGTGGCATGAAGCACGGTGCGAGACATGGGTAAAAGCGGGGACAGCAAAGGCCCACCAATGGTAAACTGCTGCCCGATTTCAACCTGTAACGCCCCGGAAACCCGCGGGCGCGCCCCCGAGGCCGCCGACGGTGGTCGCGGAGGTTTTTCCCGTTGCGTTCGCCCCGCTTCGGAGCAGCTTGCCGGCAGGGGTCGCCGACCCCGTTTTTCCATGGGCAATTCCAATTCCGAAAACCCTTCTGATCACGAATGGGAAGATCGCGGAGACCTCGTCTGGAACGAATTTGATTGGGAGCGCTACCTGCGCGATCAAGACGAGGTGGTCCTCCGCTACCTCGCCTTCTACGAGACCCTTCGGAAACAACCCGAGCGCCTCGACGAAGCCGCCCGTCAGATGGGCTGGGGCGTGGAAGAGTGGACCAGCGACGCCGTCCAGTCCGGCGCCGACGACGACCTCGAAGACTCGGCCGACCAGGAAGACGAAGACGACGCAGACTCCGAGCTCGACCTCGACGAAGACGACGAGCCCTACACCCTTCACAAAAATCCCATCCACATCGCCTCCCGCGCCCTCCTCCTCAGCCTCAAGCGCGGCTGGGAGCAAATCGCGGAAGACTCGGCCAAGGTCCCCCAAAAACTCGCCTTGACCCACTACGCCGCCCTCCTCCGCACCGAGGAGCAGGCCCTGCAAGCCACGGCGGCGCTGGATTTTGGCGACTACGCACTCGCCATCAGCCTCTTCAAGCGAGCCCTCCGAGAGCTCAACCTCACCCTCGGTACGCTCGAGCCCCAAGCCTGCCAGCACAGTCGCGCCCTCGCGCAACACCGCGAAGACGCCCTGCCCCGCCTCTTCGACCTCCGGGAAATCTGGCTTCGCGTCATGGGAGAGTGCCGCCAAGAGCTCGCCCGACCCTCCGACGACACCGACGAGACCGACACCGACGAAGAAGACTAGGCGCTGCCTCTCAGTTAAAACAGCACGGCATGGCGAGCAAAGCGCGCGCCATGCCGCTTTGCTTTGTAGACTGCGCCTGAACTTCCGTGCCCGGGACCGGCCGGACCGGCCATCACCGCTCTGGCCCCCGCCACCCACCGCCAAAAATCGTGCGTCCACCGCTCTGACCACGGACACAAAAAAACCCGCAAGCCACTGAGGGCGAACGGGTAAATGGTGGACCTTACTGGACTCGAACCAGTGACCTTTTCCATGTCAAGGAAACGCTCTAACCAACTGAGCTAAAGGTCCAAAAAAATTGGAGGGCGGAGTAAGCACGGCGTCCGCGCCGCTCGGCAAGAACAAATCTCGCGATTTACGCCTCACCCACCCGCGCGGCCTGGCCGCCCCGCCGCCCGCCGCGACCCGGCCCCGCGGCAGCCTGGCCGCCCCGCCGCCCGCCGCGACTGTCCTCCACGCTTGCTCCCCGGCCGGCACCTCACTCACTCGCGAGCGCATCCCGCCACCCCATGCTTCAGACCCTGCGCATCCGCAACCTCGCCCTGCTCGAAGAGGTCGCCCTCGAGTTTGAGCCCGGCTTCACCGTCGTCACCGGCGAGACCGGCGCAGGCAAAAGCATCCTCCTCGGCGCCCTCGCCCTCCTCGCCGGCGAACGCGCCGACAAATCCCTCATCCGCCAGGGCGCGCCCGCCTGCGAGGTCGAGGCCGCCCTCCACTTCGCCGAACCGGCGCGCATCGACGCGCTCCTCGCCGAGCTCGACCTGCCCCCCTGCGAAGAGGGTCTCCTGCTCCTGAAACGCAGCCTGCCCCGGGAAAAAGCTCCCCGCATCACGGTAAACGGAGGCCTCGCCACCCTCGCCGCCCTGCAACGCCTCGGCGAGGCCTGGATCGATTTTCACGGCCCCAGCGAGCCCCGACGCCTGCTCAAGGACTCCTGCCAACTCGAGCTCCTCGACCTCTTCGCGCGCGACCAGCAGCAACTCGCCGACTACCACGCCGCCTACCGCGCCTGGCGTGAACTGCTCGCCGAACGCGAAGCGCTCACCCGTGAGACCCGCCTGCCCCCGGAGCAAATCGCCTTCGTGCAGTCCCAGCTGGCAAAACTCGACGCCCTCGAGCTCACCGACGAAGCGATCGCCACCCTCGAGCGCGACCACTCCCGGCTCAGCCGCGCCCAAGAGCTTACCCAGCTCTGCGCCGCCCTCGAGCACGGACTCGCCGGCGACGACGGACTCACCACCCGCCTCGGCGCCCTCCTGCGCGAAGCCCACCAACTCGAGCAACTCGACCCCGCCAGCCGTCCACTCACCGAGCGCCTCCACTCCGCCAGCATCGAACTCAACGACCTCGCCGAGGAGCTTCGCGCCCTCGGCTCCCAGTTCCACTTCGACCCCGAGCAAGCCGAGCAACTCGCGCAAAACATGTCCGCCTGGCTCGACGCCAAACGCCGCCACGGCCCCGACCTCGCCTCGGTCCTCGCCGCCCGCGAGGAGCTCCGTCGCCGCCTCGCCCTCCAGGGAGACCTCGAAGGCGCCCTCGGCCGCCTCGACGAGCGGATCGCCCAGGCCCTCCGGGCCGTCGCCGGCACCGCCCGCCCCCTGCGCCTCGCCCGCGAAAAAGCCGCCCGCGAGCTCGTCAAAGTCGCCTCCGCCAGCATCGCCCGTCTCGGCTTCAAAAAAGCCGATTTCCAGGCCCGCATCGTCCCGCTCGTCGAGCCCGGCCCCCACGGCGACTGCGGCGTCGAATTCCTCTTCTCGCCCAACGTGGGCGAAGCCCCGCTCCCCCTCGCCCGCATCGCCTCCAGCGGAGAGCTCGCCCGCGTCATGCTCGCCCTGAAGACCGTGCTCGCCGACCTCGACGCCGTGCCCCTGCTCGTCTTTGACGAGGTCGACGCCAATGTCGGCGGCGAGATCGGACGCGTGGTCGGCGAGCAAATGGCCGCCATCGCCCGCTCCCATCAGGTGCTCTGCGTCACCCACCTGCCCCAGGTCGCGGGCCTGGGCGACAGCCATCTTCTCGTCGAAAAGGATCAGTCCGGCGACCGCGCCGTGGTATCCATAAGATCGATACAATCCCGGCGCGAGGATCGCGTCTCCGAGCTCGCCCGCATGCTCGGCGACCGCCACGCGAAAAGCGCCCGCGAGCACGCCGGCGAGCTCCTTCGCGCCTAGCCTGGGGCCGCAGCGGGAGGGAGCTTCACCGGTTCCGACTCGCCCGGGACCGAGCCGGCCCGACGACTTCCCGCCCGGCGTATGCGCGCCGGAGGGGCCTGTTGCCCCCGCCGCTCCTAGCCCGCGGTCGCGGTCCGCGCCGCCTCCCGCACCACCGCCACCAGCTCGGCCAGTTCCACCGGCTTCACCAGATAACGAAAGACCGAGGCCTCGTTCACCGCCCGCAGCAACATCTCCGGCTTCATGAAGCCGGTCACCAGCACCCGCGCCGTCTCCGGATGCTCCTCGCGCACCCGGACCAGCAGGCTCAGCCCGTTGCCCCCCGGCATCATGTGATCGGTGACCACCACGCGGTAGGCTCGCTTGTGCAGGGCAAACTCCGCCTCCCGGACCGATCCCACCGTCGTCACCTCAAAAAACGGCTCCAGCGCCTCCCGATAGACCTCCAGCAACGGCGCCTCATCGTCGACCAGCAACACCGCATCCTTGGATTTTCCGGCGCCCGTGGCGGAGTGGACCTGCATCATCCCGGCACCATCGCCGCGGCGCACCCGGCTACGCAAATCGTTTTCCCCCACGGCCCGGGCCGCCCGGGCGCTGCGCTCTTGCCCCCGTGCGCAAAGCCCGCGAAATACCCCCTGTCGCCATGGATGCTCCCACCCTCCAAGCCGCCCTCCGCTCCGGGCGGGACATCGCGATCGACCCCGCCCTCGGCCGACCCGAGCTCTGGCTCGAGCCAAATTCCGCCGGCCACACCGCCCTGCACCTCGCCGCCCGCCACGGCCGTCTCTCGCTTGTCCCCTCCGTCCTCTTCGCGACCACGCCCTTTTCCCTTCGCAACCAGGCGGGCTACACCCCGCTGCATCACGCCTTCCAGGCTGCCGCTCCCCCGGGTCTCCTGCCCCCCGGCCTGCTCATCCACGAGCTCCTCGCGATGACGAGCAACGCGGGTTTCTCCGTCTACCATGTCGCCGCCGCCCACGGTCACCTCGCCTCCCTGCCTCGCGCCCTCCTCGATCCCTCCCTGCTCCAGATCCGGACGCATCTCGGCAACACCTTGCTCCACGAGGCCGCCGAGGCCGGTCGCCTCTCCGAGCTGCCCGAGATCTTTCTTCAAGCGCCCGCCTTTGCCCTGACCAATCACACCGGCGAGACCGCGCTCCACACCGCCGCGCTCAACGGGCACCTGCCCCAGGTGCCGCCCGCCCGGCTCACCCGCGAGGCGCTCCTCTCCCGCAGCACCGCCGGGGACACCGTCCTCCACGCCGCCGCCCTGGCGGGCCATCTGGACCATGTGCCACCGGAGCACCTCGTCCCGGAGACGCTCGCCCTCGCGAGCAAGGGCGGCTACACTGTGCTCCACGCCGCCGCCGAGAGTGGGCAACTCCGCGCCATCCCGCGCGCCTCGCTCACCTCCGAGCTCCTCCGCGCGCGCAACGACCACGGCGACACGCCTCTCCACGCCGCCGCCGCCGAGGGCCACCTCGACCAGCTCCCGCCCGCCCTGCTCGACCGCGAGCTCCTCGCGGTCCGTAACTACGCCGGCGCCACCCCGCTCGACCTCGCCCGCCTCGGAGGGCAGCTCGACCGCCTCCCCGCCCACCTGCTGGATGTCCCCCGCGGCCTGTTCGGCCGACTGCGCCTCGCTCTCGGCCTCGGCCGCTAGGCGCCCCGAATCACGCGCGGGGAACCGCCGCTCAGCGCCACACGACCTCCAAGCCCTCGCGCGCGAGCAGCACCTCGGGTACGTCCCCGGGACTCCGCGCCCGCAGGCCCTCATCCGCGCAGCCGTCGGGCCGAAAAACCTGCAAGACCCAGCGACGCGAGCCGGCCTGCTCGAGCTCGCCCGCCATGTCCATCAGATCCTGCTCACCGAGCAAATCCGGATGCCACGTCGTGCGTACCTCGTGCTCCACCCCCGACTCGCGCAGCAACTGCAGACTGCTGCGCGCGGCCTCTCCGCCCGGACGGCCCGTTATCCGAAAATAGTGCTCGAAGGGCGCCTTCAGATCAAAGCCCACCCAATCCACCAGAGGCAGCGCCGCGGCCAGCAAAGCCGGCACCGGCCCGCCCGTGTGCAGCCCCACCCGAAACCCCAAATCGCGGGCCTCGCGCATCGCCGCCGTCAAACCCGCCTGCAGAGTCGGCTCCCCGCCGCTGAAGACCACCCCTTCGAGCAAGCCACGCCGATCGCGCAGCCAGGCCACCAACGCCGGCCATGTCCACTCACCCTCGAGCGGCGCACCCACCCGGAAGGACAGCAGATGCGGGTTGTGACAATATCGGCAACGCCAGCCGCAACCTTGGCAAAACACCGTGGCGACCAGGCGTCCCGGCCAGTCCACGGTGGAGAATTTTTCGAGACCTCCGATGCGAAGCGTTGTGGTCATGGAGATGAGGCGGACGGGCCCCGGGGCCAGCACCGGGAGGCGCCGCTCCTTGGGGTCTGAAACCGTTCCCGGAGTAGATCCCAAAAACCCTCACGCGGCACGGAAAAAAGTGCGGCCGGCGTACTCACTTTTTTTGCCAAGGTTAAAACTGGCCACGGGCCGGTGATATCCCATCACCCGCGTCCAAACCTCGCAGGCTTGCCGACCCTCCAACGGTAGATCCGACGCGCGTGATAAATCCGGCGACCGGGGGAGGGAGACGCCGGTCGGACCGGTGGTCTCGGATGTGTTTGGTTCGTTTGGGATCGTTTGCATGGCGGGGAGAAGTGTGGAGAAAACTCGGTCGGCGGGCACCGGGACTTGGCTGCTCGGGCCGGCCCGCGCCGCGGCGGTCCACGCACCGAGAGCGCCTCAGCGGACGTCCACGAGACCGCCGGGCGGCCGGGCCTCGGCCGCCGCGCGCTTGCGGCGCAAAACCTCGTCACACTTCGGGCAGTAGACGTGCTCCCCGGAGAGATAGCCGTGGGTCGGGCAAATCGAGAAGGTCGGCGTGATCGTGATGTAAGGCAGGGAGTAGTTTTCCAGCACCCGGGGCACCAGGCTCCGGCACGTCCGGGCATCGGGCAGGCGCTGGCCGAGGTAAAGGTGGAGCACCGTGCCGCCGGTGTACTTGCGCTGCAGCTCTTCCTGGTGGGCCAGCGCCTCGAACGGATCGTCGGTGTGTCCCACCGGCAGTTGTGAGGAGTTGGTGTAGTACGGACGCTCCGGCGACCCGGCCTGCAGGATGTCCGGCCAGCGCTTCCGGTCCTCTTTGGCGAAGCGGTAGGTGGTGCCCTCCGCCGGCGTCGCCTCGAGGTTGTACATGTGCCCGGTCTCGTCCTGAAAGCGGATCATGCGCGCGCGGATGTGGTCGAGCAGACGCAGGGCCAGCGCCCGTCCCTCGGTGGAGGCGATGGACTCCCGGTCCGCGCTGAAGTTGCGGATCATCTCATGGACCCCGTTCACCCCGATCGTGGAAAAATGATTCCGCAGCGTGCCGAGGTAGCGGCGGGTGTAGGGGAAGAGCCCCTGATCCATCAGGCGCTGCACCGTCTTCCGCTTCAGCTCCAGCGTGGAGCGGCCGATCTCGAGCAACTCGTCGAGCCGCCGGAAAAGGCCCGTCTCGTCGCCGCGATGCAGGTGGCCGAGGCGAGCGCAGTTGATCGTCACCACGCCGATGCTCCCGGTCTGCTCGGCGGAGCCGAAGAGCCCGTTGCCCCGCTTGAGCAGCTCGCGCAGGTCGAGCTGCAGGCGGCAGCACATCGAGCGCACCTGGTGCGGCCGCAGGTCGGAGTTGATGAAGTTCTGGAAATACGGGAGCCCGTACTTGGCCGTCATGGCGAAGAGCCGCTCCGCGTTTTCCGACTCCCAGGGAAAGTCGGGCGTGATGTTGTAGGTCGGTATTGGGAAAGTAAATACACGCCCATGGGTGTCGCCCTCCGTCATCACCTCGATGTAGGCGCGGTTCAGCAGGTCCATCTCCGCCTGGAGCTCCCCGTAGCGGAAGGGCTGCTCCACGCCCGCGATCACCGGCGCCTGCTCCCTCAGATCCTCCGGGCAGGTCCAGTCAAAGGTCAGATTCGTGAAAGGCGTCTGCGTGCCCCAGCGGGAGGGGACGTTCAGGTTGTAGACCAACTCCTGGATGCACTGCCGCACCGCCGCGTAGTCCAGCCGGTCCTTCCGCACATATGGCGCGAGGTAGGTGTCGAAAGAGGAGAAAGCCTGCGCGCCGGCCCACTCGTTTTGCAGGGTGCCGAGGAAGTTTACGATCTGGCCGACCGCGGAGTGCAGATGCCGGGGGGCCGCGGCCTCGGCCTGCCCCGCCACCCCGTTCAGACCCTCGCGCAACAGCGTGCGCAAGGACCAGCCCGCGCAGTAGCCGCATAGCATGTCGAGATCGTGGATGTGCAAATCGCCCTCGCGATGCGCCGCGCCGGCCTCCGGCGGATAGACATGGCTGAGCCAGTAGTTGGCGATGACCTTGCCCGAAATGTTCAGGATCAAGCCCCCCAGGGAGTAGCCCTGGTTCGCGTTGGCGTTTACCCTCCAATCGGCGCGGGTCAGGTACTCGTTCACCGACGACTCCACCTCGACCACCGTTTTCCGATCGGTCCGGGCACCCCGACGTTTCTCCCGGTAAACGATGTACCCGCGCGCCACATCCAGCCAACCTGCCCGCAACAGCGCCCGCTCCGCCTCGTCCTGCACCTGCTCCACCCCGACACGGACTCCCCCGACGCCACCCTGGGCCGACAATCGCGCGCTCACCTCCGCCGCCAGCCGTGTCGCCTCCTCCTCGCCGAAAGCACCCGACGCCGCCCCCGCCCGGCCCAGGGCCCGCCGGATTTTCGCCTCATCAAACGCCACCAACCGCCCGTCCCGCTTCAACACCGTCAGGCGAGAAAAAGTCCCGGCCAAGACCACCCCCTCCACAACATCTAGCGTGTCCATGCGACCAACCCACTACGGGCTGTGCCCAGGCACCAGCTTTCAACACCGCGCCCGCTCGCTTAGAGGCGCGGCTTCCCCGCACGCTCAGCTCCCCTAATCGATCCTGTGCATTCCTTGGCCGATCGAGCCGCGCCCCCGGCGTATTTTGGCCCGGCGCGCCAGTGGTAGAAACTTGTATTGGCCCACTCCCACCACCACCTTCCGCGCTGTCCTATGCCTCTCATCCCGAAGCTCACCGAAAAGCTGCAGCGCCACCCCAAGCGCATCGTCTTCGCCGAAGGCGCCGATCCCCGCATCCTCCAGGCCGCCCGCCAGTGGGTCACCCGTCGCATGGGTGCGCCGATCCTCCTCGGCGACCGGGCCACGATCAAGGAGGCCGCCGCCAAACTCGACATCAACCTCCAAGGCATCAGGGTGATCGAGCCCGAGCGCAGCGAGGATTTCCCCTCCTTCGTCTCCCAGCTTGAACAACTCCGCCGCATCAAAGGCATCAAGGCCGCCGAAGCCGCCGAGGCCCTCAAGGACACCGGCTACTTCGCCACCATGATGGTCGCCACCGGCCAGGCCGACGCCCTCGTCTCCGGCGCCACCCTCACCGCCTCCAGCGCCCTCCGCCCCATCTTCCAGATCATCCCCCGCCTCCCCGGCGTGGACCACGCCTCGTCCCTCATGGTCCTCGATTTCGACGAGAAAAAAGTCGGCTCCGAGGGCTCCCTCTTCCTCTCCGACTGCGGCGTCATCCCCGAACCCACCGCCGAGCAACTCGCCGACATCGCCCTCTCCACCGCGCAGATCGCCCGCCACCTGACCAACGAGACGCCCCGCGTCGCCATGCTCAGCTTCGCCTCCAAGAGCTCCTCCAACCACCCCGCGCTGGTCAAGGTCCGCCACGCCACCGAGCTCGCCCGCGCCAAAGCCAAAACCCTCCTCCTCGAGATCGAGATCGATGGTGAACTCCAGGTCGACGCCGCCCTCGACCTCGTCGTCGCCCAGACCAAGAAGGTCAACAGCTCCGTCGCCGGCCGCGCCAACGTCCTCATCTTCCCCGACCTCAACTCCGGCAACATCGCCTTCAAACTCGTGCAACTGCTCGCCGGCGCCAACTCCTTCGGCCAGATCCTCACCGGCCTCAGCAAACCCGCGGCCGAGATCTCCCGCGGCGCCTCCGCGCACGACGTCTTCGGCGCCGCCGCCATCGTCGCCGTCCAGGCGATCGACCGCCGGCTTCTCTACGGCACCGCCTGTGGGGGGCGGGGGGGGGCGCGCCGGGCCGGATTCCTCGCGAATTCGGCCCGCTTCGCGTTTGCCCCCCGCCATCCCACTCCCCCACCCGGCCCCCACGCCCTTCACCACCGCTCCCATGGCCACCTCCGCCCCCTTCCCCCCCAACCGGCCGATCACCGACAGCTCGGGCACGCCAAACCCCTTCGCCCAGCCCGCCCTCCCCCTGCTCTCCACCCCGACCAACACCGTCACCAAACGCATTTTCGTCGCCGCCACGCGGATGAACGACGGCAAGACCACCACCTGCCTCGGCCTCTACGGCGCCCTCCAAACCCGCTTCCCCCGCGTCGGTTTCATCAAACCCGTCGGCCAGCGCTTCGTCGACGTCCAGGGCCAGAAGATCGATGAAGACTCCGTCCTCCTCGACTCCATCTTCCAAGTACGCGTGCCCATCGAAAGCATGAGCCCCGTCGCCGTCGACAGCACCTTCACCCGCCGCTTCCTCGAAAACCCCGAGACCCTGCTCCCCGCCCTCGAGGACAAAATCTGCCGCGCCTTCGACCGCGTCTCCTGGGAAAAAGACTTCACCATCATCGAAGGCACCGGCCACGCCGGCGTCGGCTCCGTCTTCGAACTCTCCAACGCCCGCGTCGCCAAACTCCTCAACTCCAAAGTCCTCCTCGTCTCCCCCGGCGGCATCGGCCGCCCCGTCGACGAACTCGCCCTCAACAAATCCCTCTTCGACCAACACGGCGTCGAGGTCGTCGGCGCCATCCTGAACAAAGTCGAGGCCGACAAAATCGAGATGGTCCACAACTACGCCGGCCGCGGCCTCGCCCGCCTCGGTATCCCCCTCCTCGGCGTCCTCCCCGTCCAGCCCGCCCTCAGCGCGCCCAACCTCGCCCAAATCGCCGAGGAGATCGGTGGCAAATGGCTCAACGGCCGCCGCGGCGGCGCCAAACAACGCGTCCAACGCGTCGTCGTCGGCGCCATGTCCGCCAAAGGCATCGTCGACTACCTCCAGCCCGGCACCCTCATCATCACCCCCGGCGACCGCGACGACATCCTCCTCGCCGCCCTCGCCTCCGCCAAAATCTCCGGCGGCGCCACCATCGCCGGCCTCATCGTCACCAACGACATCAAACCCCACCCGAAACTCGCCGAGCTCCTCGCCATGACCGACATCCCCGTCATCGCCGCCAAGGAAGAGAGCTACATCGTCACCAGCCGCATCAACCACATGTCGGTCAAGACCCAGCCCCAAGACACCGACAAATTCCCCATCATCAAACAACTCATCGCCGACCACGTCGACCTCACCAAACTCGTCGACAGCGTCTGAGCCGCCCCGCCCTCCCCCCCAGCCCTCGCCCGCGCCATGAGCGCCCCCCTCTTCCTCCGCATCCACCCCGACGACAACGTCGCCGTCGCCCTCCGCCCCGCCCCCGCCGGCAGCACCCACGACGGCGTCGCCACCCTCGAGCCCATCCCCGCCGGCCATAAACTCGCCCTCCGCCCCCTCGCCCCCGGCGACCCCGTGATCA
>JBILUB010000397.1:0-2954 GCA_044371245.1 Opitutaceae bacterium | reverse complement strand
AACCCGGCTCCCGTAAAGGGCTGGATTACACGCGGCGCACGGGTGGAAAAAAATTTACAAGGGATCGGGAAATCCCGACCTTAGGCCCCGATGCGTTCCTCCATCGTCTGGCTGGTGCGGCTGGGAATCGACCAAGGGCTGTTCGACCTCAAGACGGCGCTCACCGTGCGCTTCAAGCTCGGCGAGGAGGTCGGTTTGCTCGACTTCGCGCAGGAGCTGGTCGACGGCGGTCATGTCGCCCCTGAGCAGATCGATGCCCTGGAGCGGATCGCAGGGCTCGCCCACGCGAAGGGGGAGCTCGGCCTGCCGGCGGATGATCCCTTCGAGCGGGTCGGCGGCACGAATCCCCCGCTCGTCGGCGAGGCCGTCCTCGCCCGGGAGACCTCTTCCGATCGCGAGACCGCCGCGGGCGCGAAGGATGAGCCGCCGCCGGTCAGCAGTTTCCCCTTTTCGGATATCTCGGGGTTCGACGAGGCGAGGCTCGCGCCGCTGCTGCGAGGTTTGCTGCGCGCCTGTGCGAAAGAGGGCGTGAGCGACCTCCATCTCTCAGCCGGATCGCGGCCCTTTGTCCGGCGTCAACGTGCGCTCGAGACCATCAGTCCCCACGTGCTCACGGAAGACGAGGCGCTCCGCCTCAACACCGCCCTCCTTGCGCCGCACCAGCGCGAACTCTTCCTCGAGCGGCGCGACCTGGACTACGCCCTGGCCCTGCCCACCGGCGACCGCTACCGCGTCAACCTCATGGTGCACAAAGGCGGCGCCGCCGGCGCCTACCGCATGGTCGCGGCCAAGATCCCCAAACTCGCCGGCCTCGGTCTGCGTAATCTGGATGCGATCCACAAACTCCTCACCTATCACAACGGCTTGATCCTCGTGACCGGTCCGGTGGGCGCGGGCAAGACCACCACCCTGGCCGCTCTCGTGGCCGAGATAAACGAGTCTCGCCAGGACCACATCATCACGGTGGAGGATCCGATCGAGATCGTGCAGGGCGCCCGCGGCTGCAACGTCACCCAGCGCGAGGTGGGGCCGCATACCCGCAGCTTTGCCACCGCGCTGAAGGGAGCGCTGCGTGAGGATCCGGACGTGATCATCATCGGCGAACTGCGAGATCTCGAGACGATCGAGATGGCGATCAGCGCCTCCGAGACCGGTCACCTCGTGATCGGGACCATGCACACGAGCGACGCGTCCACCACGCTCAACCGCCTGCTCGACGTTTTCCCCCCGGCCCAGCAATCGCAGATCCGCTCCAGCGTGGCCGAGAGCCTCCGCGGGGTCATCTGCCAGCGCCTGCTCCCAGGTGCCAAAGGCGGACTGGTGCTCGCCACCGAGATCCTGATCGGCAACGCCGCCGTCTCCGCCCTGATCCGTGAGGGCAAGATGCAGGGACTGCGCAACACGATGGAGACCGGGCTGCGCGACGGCATGTGCCTGATGGAAAACAGCGTGTTCAAGCTTTATGAAGAAGGGCGCATCTCCGCCGAGACCGCCCGGGCCAACATCGCCAACCGCGTGCTTCGCGCTCGGATCGTCTAGCACGGCGTCGGGAGGCAAACTCATCATGCGTGCCAACCACGGGAGAAAGCCGCCGGGCCGACCTTGCCCTCGGCGGGATGGACCGAGGGTCCGCCGCCGACATGGTCGCCTCGGCCAAGCGGGTTTGTCCTCGCGCGCACGAAGCGATTTATCCCCCGGATCACCCTAGCGCCGCGGCCCCCGTTTTTCCCCCTCCTTCCCTCCGGCCCCCAAAAAAACACACCCCATGCCCGCCCTGGATACCCTCCTCCGCCAGATGCTCGAACAAGGCGGCTCCGACCTGCACCTCACCGTCGGCCTGCCCCCGAAGGCACGCATCTCCGGCGGCCTCGTGCCCATCGTCCACGAGCCCGTCACCGCCGTGCAGATGGAGACCTATCTGCGCGAGATCTGCCCCCCGCGCCGCTGGACCGACTACCTCGAGCGCAAAGACCTCGACCTGGCCCACGAAATCCCCGGCCTCGCCCGTTTCCGCGGCAATTTTCTCTACAACCACTGGGGCCAGGCCGCCGTCTTTCGCCAGATCCCCTCTAAAATCCTGTCCTTCGACGACTTGAAGCTGCCCGAGGTCCTGAAGAAACTGTGCCACCTGAACGAAGGTCTTGTCCTCGTCACGGGGCCGACCGGTAGTGGTAAATCCACTACGCTGGCGGCCATGATCGACTACATCAACTCGAACCTCGCGCGGCACATCATCACGATCGAGGACCCGATCGAGTTCGTGCATCCGAACAAGAAGTCGACCATCGTCCATCGCGAGGTCGGCGAGCACACCCGCTCCTTTGCCGACGCGCTGAAGGGCGCCATGCGCCACGATCCCGACATCGTCCTGCTCGGCGAGATGCGCGAGCTGGAGACGATCAAGCTCGCGCTCGGCTGCGCCTCGATGGGCATGCTCGTCTTTGGCACCCTGCACACCAACAACGCGCCCAAGACGGTCGACCGCATCATCAACGCTTTCCCCGCCGACGAGCAGAACCAGGTGCGCGTGATGCTCTCCGGCTGTTTGGCCGGCGTCGTCTCTCAGCTGCTTTGCAAGAAAGTCCCGAAGGGGCGTGTGGCCGTGCACGAGATCCTGCTTCAGCACGAGGCCCTGCCCAACACCATCCGCAGCGGGCAGATCGCGAACATCCGGGCGATCATCGAAAACGGCCGCTCGGACGGCATGATCACGATGGATCAGAGCCTGATGGCCCGGATCAAGGATGGCACCGTGCGCCCGGGCGAGGCCTACATGAAGGCCGCCGACAAGACCCAGTTTGCCGGCCTGCTCCAGCCGGGCGAGCTCGAGGGTGGGGCGCACTGAACTGCCCCGCTCCCCGCCGGTCACCAGCCGAACTGCCGCTTGATCCGGAGCGGCTCGTAGAGCGCGGGCGAGAGCTCGGTGAGGAAACGGCTCGGCACGAGCATCATCC
>JBILUB010000048.1:0-10938 GCA_044371245.1 Opitutaceae bacterium | reverse complement strand
CGCGGGCGCGGGCGCGGGTCGCCGCCAGCGGCAGGGAGCGTCGACGGCGACGACGGGGGCGTGCTGCGCGGCGCACCAGGCGGCGAGCGCGGCGGGATCGCGTTCGCGGTGGCGGGCGAGGATCTCGGTGCCGCGGACGAGGGCGGCGTGGAAGCCCTTGCGCGGCCCGCCGACGTCGATGCCGATGACGAGGGGCGCTGTGGAAACACTCGTCGATTCACCCATGCTCGGGGCGCAGCGCGGCGGCGGTGAGGGCGGCGCGGTGGTTCGCGGCGACGTCGTGGACGCGGTGGAGTTGCACGCCCTGGGCGACGGCGAGGGCGGTGGCGGCGAGGGTGGCTTCGAGGCGGTCGGCGGGCGTGGCCAGCTCGGGGACGAGGTGGCCGAAGACGCTTTTGCGCGAAATGCCGAGGAGGACGGGGCAGGCGAGCTCGTGGAGCGCTTCCAAGCGACGGAGCAGCGCGACGTTTTGCAGCTGGGTCTTGGCGAAGCCGATGCCGGGGTCGACGACGATGCGTTCGCGCGGCACCCCGGCGGCGAACGCGATCTCGAGGGAGCGTCGGAGAAAAGAGAGCACGGAGGCGAGCAGGCTGGACCCCTCCTCTTCGGACATGGGCGGGACGCCCATGCCACGGGACGAGCCCACGGGCGGGACGCCCGTGCCACTTTGGCGGAGCGCGGCGTCGTGGTGCATCACGACGAGCGCGGCGCCGCTCTCGGCGGCGAGGCGGGCGAGCTGAGCGCCGCCCGGACCTTGCAGGCCGTGGATATCGTTCAGGATGTGGGCGCCGGCTTCGAGCGCGGCGGCGGCGACGGCCGGTTTATAGGTGTCGATCGAGAGGGGCAGGCGGGGGAACTCGGCGGCGAGGGCGCGGAGCAGCGGCGCGGTGCGGGCGATCTCCTCGGCCCCGCCGATCTCGACGTAGCCCGGGCGGGTGGACTGGCCGCCGATGTCGAGCAAGTCCGCGCCCTCGGCGACGAGGCGGCGGGCGTGGGCGAGAGCGGCGTCGAGGGCGGGCACGCGGCTGTCGGCGTGGAAGGAATCGGGGCTGGTGTTGACGATGCCCATGATCCTCGGGGTGGAGAGGTCGAGAGAAAGACCTCGGCAGGGAAGAGATGGCTGGAATCTAGACACGGAGGGCACGGAACTCGGACACCGAGGGCACGGAGCGAGGAAGGGATCTACTCGGGAAGGTAGGCGGTGCTCATAACTCGCTCCACCTGCAAGGCGCCGGGCGGCGTGAGGCTGAGTTCTTCGAGGATTTTGATCTGTGTGGCGTAGCGTGCGGGTTCCAGGCGACCGATGCGGGAGCGATCGGTGGCGTCGCGGCCGACGACGAGTTTCTCGTCGATGATCATCTGGCGGGAGAAGGCGAGGAAGGCGTCGCTGTTGTTGGTGTTGGCCGCCTTCATGGCTTCGTGGGCGGGGGCGGGGTCGCCGTGGAGATAGTCGTCCCAGCCGCGGACGTAGGCGGCGAGGAAGGCGCGGAGGGTGGAGGGATTTTTCTCGGCCCACTCGCGGTTTGCGATGAGCACGCCGTAACTGTCGTAGCCAGCGTCCCAGGCGTAGAGGTAGCGCGGAGCTGGAGCGCCGCCTTGGGTGATGAAGAAGGGCTCGGCGATGTAGAAGCCCTGCTGGATGAAGCCGGGGTCGGCGATGAAGTTGGAGACGGAAAAGTTGAAGGGGATGACGGTGAAATCGATGCGGTAGCGATGGCGCAGGTAGTCGAGAAAGACCCAGCCCGGGCGGGCCATGATCTTGCGGCCGGCGAGGTCGGGAAAGTCGCGCACGGGGTTGTCGGCGTGGAGGAGAAAGACCGAGGGGTCGTTCTGGAAGACGGCGGCGACCTGGAGCAGAGGCAGGCCTTTGTGCACGTCGAGCAGCGTGGTGACGCTCTCGCCTTGGCCGAGCTCGGCCTGTCCGGTGGCGATGCGTTGGTTCACGAGGGCGTTGGGTCCGCCGGGGACGAGGGTGACGTCGAGGCCGGCTTCGCGGAACCAGCCGCGGGCCTGGGCCTGGAAGAGACCGCCGTGCTCGGGCTCGGGGAACCAGTCGAGCTGGACGGTGATTTTGGTCAGGGAGGGGGCGCTGTCGGCGGAATCGACGGCGGGGGGCTTGGCGCAGGAGGCGAGGAGGAGGCCGGAGACGAGCGCGGCGGCGAGGGCGAGGTGGCGGCTGGACATCGGGGAAAGCAAAGCGAGTCCGCCCGCGCTTGCAAAGTCCGGGCTCAACCGAGGGAGGCGAGCGGGTGGTGGTCTGGGCGAGCACCTCGCGGAGGAGGAGGCGGTAAGGGCGGCCGCGAGTGCGACCTCGGTGGCGTAGCCATCGAGCGGCGGGCGCGGACGGAGCGCAGCGCGCGCTCGGGGTCAGGGAGCGGGGGCGCGGCGAATCTCGGGGGGGAGGGACTCGAGGAGTTGATTGGCCTGGCCGGGGCGTTTTTTCAGGGTGAAGGCGTCGTAGAGGCGATTGGTGGCGGTGCGGGCTTCGTAGCGGAGCCGGTCGCCCTCGATCGTGATGATCTGGAATAGCTGGGTATCCTCGGCGGAGCGGACCGACCAGGTGGTGTTGGTGAGGTCGTACATTTTTGGCCCGCTGACGGAGACGACGAAGACGGTGCCGATGGCGGGGTCGTAAACCTGGTTGTAGCCGGAGGGCGCGTTGACGGTACCGACGCGCGGGGCGAGGGCGGCGACGTCGCCGCTGCGGGCATAGGTGTGGTCGTGGCCGGTGAGGACGAGGTCGACTTTGAACTCGTCGAGGAGGGGTTTCCAGGCGGAGCGGAGGACGGGGTTGTCGCGGTTGCGGGCGGGGGAGAAGACGGGGTGGTGGAAGGTGAGGACGGTCCAGCGCATGGGGTTCCCGGTGAGGGCGGCGCGCAGCCAGGGGACTTGGTCTTCGTGGCGCACGTTGGAATCGAGGGCGATGAAGCGGACGCCTTGGTAGTCGAAGTAGTAGACGGTCTCCTCGAGCCCGGCGGGGCCGTGGCGGGGCAGGGTGAACTGGGGGCGCCAGTGCCCGGAGAGGGTGCGGACGCCGGGGCGAGCGGGGCGGTCGAGGAGGGGGGCGACGGAGGGGGCCCGGCCGACGAGGGCGGAGGCGGGGTGGCCGGTGAGGGTGGTGAAGTCCGGGTCGACCGAGGCGATGGCGCCGGAGGGGTCGAGTGTGGCGGTGGCGGAGCGGCCGTCGGGGGCGCGGGCGAGGAGGCGGGCGCCGTCGCGCCCGAGGTTGATGGCGAGGGTGGAGCCGTCGGCGGCGGTCCAGTGGCGCTCGGTCTCGGGGCCGGCGTCGCGGTTGTAGTACTCGTGGTTGCCGGGCGTGGGGACGACGGGGATGGTGGCGTGGACCCAGGCGGGGGCGCCGAACCATTCGCCCCATTCGGCGTCGCGTTGGGCGCGGTTGACAAGATCGCCGGCGTGAAGGGTGAAGGCGGCGCGCGGGGCTTCGAGGACGGCCTCGCGGAAGAGGCGCGACCAGTGGGTGCGGATGTCGTTCTGGGCGTCGCCGAAGTAGACGAAAGTGAAGGGGGCGGGCTCGGCGCGGGCGGTGCGGAAGTGGTGCCATTCGCTCCAGTTGACGCCGTCGCCGACGCGGTAGGCGTAGCGGGTGCCGGGGGCGAGGTCGGTGAATTCGACGGAGTGGTAGTGGGCGAGGCCGAGGTCGCTTTGAAGGGGCTCGGTGCGGGCGCGGATCTCGAGGGCGGCGGAGGCTTCGAGCGGGCGGTCGGTGGCGGGGGTGAGCTGGGCCAGGGCGTGGTGGACGACGGCGGAGGTGCGCCAGGTGACGGCCTGGGTGGTGGCGGGGTCGCCGGACCAGGTGAGGACGACGCGATCGGGGAGCGGGGTGGGGCGGTGGGCGTCGGCCTCGGGATAGGGCGCGGGCGCGGAGTGTTCGTGGCCCTGGTGGGCGGCGAGCGGGCCGGCGCAGGCGAGGAAGGCGGCGACGAGGGTGGAGGCAGGGAGGCGCATGGCGGCAGGAAACGGCGAGCGGGGCGGACGGTCCGTGCGTAGGGATAATTCAACTACAGGCGGATTCGGTGGGCGAGGGGCGGGGGGCGGCGGCGGAGGCCTCGCGTTCGCGGGCGGCGAGGTGGCGGGCGAGGGCCTGGCGGAGGAGGTCGAGCTCGTTCTGGAAGTCGGTGTGATCGGCGAGTTTCAGGGCGTGGATGGCGCCGTAGGCGTCGGCTCCCTCGGTGTGGTAGAGCACGAATTCCTGGCTGATGGCGGGGGCGGAGTCGCCGCCGATGCGCATGGCGCGGTCGAGCATGCCCATGCAGATGGCCTTGGTTTCGTTTTGGCCGAAGCAGAGGCCGTAGCCGATGGACATGTAGGGCACGGGGTCCTTCTTTTTGACCTTAATTTTGGAGATGTTTTCCGCCTCGGTGACCTCGATGCGGCCGAGCACGCGGGCGCGGCCGCGGGCATCGGTGACGGTGATGGCGACCAGGCCGACGCGGACCTCGCCGATGGTGGGGTGGTCGCCGCCTTGGCCGCGCATGCCGGAGTAGGCGAGGGCCATGAGGGCGCCGGTCTCGGCGCGGGCGAGGGACTGGAGGCGGGCGGAGCGCGGGGCGGGGAAGGCGAGGGGCTCGCGGGTGACGTCTTGCACGCGGGTGTCGGGGCTGTCGCCGACGGGGCGGATGAGGCCCTCGGCGCGGAGGAGGTCGGTGACCTTGGAGTAGTTGCGCAGGGGGCGGAGTTTGGCGCGGTCGAGCTGGGAATCGAAATCGCGGAGAAAGGTGTCGATGGCGCCGAGGGTTTCGTGGGCGAGGGGCGCGGAGAGCAGGCGTTGGGAGTAGTCTAGGGTGGGCCCGAGGATCTGGCCGCCGGGGATTTCGCGGAAGGCGGAGGAGATGCGGCGGCGCACGAGCATGGCACGGGTGTCGATGATGGCGGAGGCGTGGCGGCGGGGGAGGGAGGAGCGGAAGGCGCGCAGGAAAACGACGGCCTCGTGGGCGTCGCCCTCGGCGTGTTTGAGCGCGAGCGCGGCGTGTTCGGGGGCGTGGAGGCCGGCCTCGCCCATGACCTTGTCGATGAGGAGGCGAAACTGGGCGCGGAAAGGAGCGAGGGCCAGGGGGGCGGAGGCGGAGCGCACGCGCTCGCGCTCGGCGAGGCGGGCGGCGTGGGCGGAGGCGGCGGTGGCGCGGGCGACGGGATCGGGGCGGGCGGTGGAGGACGGCATGCGCGCGACTCTAGGCGAGGCGTGTAAAGGTCGGGCGCGGCGGACGATTAAGGTTTGGTTAAGAAGGCGGCTGGGCGAGGGGTCGCGTGGCGGAGACGGATGAAGGCGAAGGGGGGGCCGGGCTGGTCCGGGGCGTGGAGGTGCGGGCCCAAGGGAGCGATTCAGGCGTTGGCGGGGAGGGCGAGGGCGCCGGCCATGAGGCCGTGGAGCTCGGTGTTGAGCAGAAAGCCGGGCAGAGTTTCGCTGCCGGGGCCGAGGGCGAGAACATCCACGAGGTCGGAGGTGTGGGAGACGCCGTTCCAGCCGATGGCGTAGTGGTTGGAGAGGAGCTGGCCGAGGATGACGAGGGGGCTGCGTCGGACGCGGTAGGCGTCGGTGTAATCGTCGCGCAGGGAGCGGGCGAGGAGGGCGGTTTCGTCGACGGTGAGGGCGATGCCCGAGGCGTGTTGCACACGTTCGCGAAGGGCGGCGGCGGATGCGTCGGGGGCGAGGCCGGCAATGATCCAGTCGTTGGTCTGGCGGGCGGTGAAGGTGTGGGCGAAGAGGCGGTCGGTGTCGCCGTAGGCGGGGCCGTGGCCGTTGAGGCCGGGATTGGAGTTGGCGTGGTCGGTGGTGACGATGACGAGGGTGTCGTCGCGGCCGGCGGTGAAGCGGAGGACGGCGGCGAGGGCGTCGTCGAGGGCGAGCTGGTCGTGCACGAGGCCGGAGAAATCGTTGGCGTGGGCGGCGTGGTCGATGCGGGCGCCCTCGACCTGGAGCACGAAGCCGCGCTCGCCGCCGGAGGCGGAGAGGCGGGCGAGGGCGGTCTCGGTCATCTGCGCGAGCGTGGGGGTGGAGGCGACGAGGGCGGGGTCGGAGGCGTGGTCGAGGGCGTAGGGCAGGTGGTCGTCGGAGAAGACGCCGAGCAGGCGGCCGGCGGGTGCGGAGGCGAGGGCCGCGCGGTCGCGGGCGACGTGATAGCCGGCGGCGCGGAAGGCGGCGTAGGCGTCGTGTTTGTCGGGGCGCAGGGCGGGGTCGAAGAACTGGTTGCCGCCGCCGAGGAAGAGGTCGAGGCCGGTCTTCAGGTAGAGGTCGGCGATGTCGGACTCGGCGTTGCGGCCGGGGGCGTTGACGGCGAAGCCGGCGGGGGTGGCGTGAGTGATGGTGGCGGTGGTGACGAGGCCGGCGGCGCGGCCCTCGGCGCGGGCGAGGGTGAAGAGGGGAACGGGGCGCTCGCCGGCGGGGCCGACGTTGAGCGAGCCGTTGTTTACCCGCAGGCCGCCGCCCCAGGCGGAGGACGCGGCGGCGGAGTCGGTGACGAGGGAGGAGTCGGAGGATGTATCCATCAATCCCCTACGCACGGAGGCGTCGCGGTGGAGGTCGATCCAGGCGGTGCCGCGGGCGTCGCGGCGGCGGCGGAATTGCCCGGCGGTGGCGAGGGTGCCGGCGCTCATGCCGTCGGAGACGACGAGGATGAGGTTGCGGGCGCGGGAGGGAGGGCGCGGCGCGGCGGGGCGCGCGGCCGGGGCGGCTCGCAGGGGCAGGCCGGCGGCGAGGGCGGCGAGGGCGGTGGTCGAGAGAAAGGAACGGCGGGAGAGGGACATGGTGGAGGAAATCAAGGAGCGGGTTGCAGGGTGGAGAGGGGGACGCGGTGGCGGAGGACCTCGGCGCCGTGGTCGAGGCGGAGGGAGAGGGTGAGCTCGGGGCCGGACGGGGCATCCCATGCGATCTCAAGCAGGCCGAAGTGGTTGTAGGGCAGGCGGGAGCCGACGCGGTGGCGGTTGAGCTCGTTGCGATAGGTGACGGTGCGGGGGCGGGTGGAGTCGGACGGGGGGGGGGTGGTGGCGGCGGACTTGGTGAGGGCGGAGCTGGTGAGGTCGTGGAGGGGATAGCCGGGATCGAGGGCGGCGCCGTCGGGCTCGCGGGCGGGATCGAGGACGCTGAGTTCGCCGGAGTGGCGGTCGCCGGAGAGGATGACGAGGCCGGCGGCGCGGGTGGCGCGGATGAGTTGAAAGAGGCGGCGACGCTCGTGGGGGAAGTTGCCCCATTTTTCGAAACGGTGGTCGTCGGCGACTACCTGGATGGAGCTGACGAGCAGGCGGACCTGGGCGGGCTGGCGGAGGCAGGCTTCAAGCCAGCGCCACTGGTCCTCGCCGAGGAGGGTGGTGGCGGGGTCGGCGACGGGTTCGTAGATGCCCGGCCGACCATCGACCCAGTCGGTGCGCGGGATGTCGACGCGGGGCAGCGGGGAGCGGAAGGAGCGGGTATCGAGGGTGATGATCTGCACGACACGGCCGGGCGGGCCGAAGCGGTGGGAGGCATAAACGCCCGGGCGGGTGCGGCGCGGGGAGTCGGCGGGCTCGCCGTAGAAATCGAGGAAGTGGCGCCGGGCCTCCTCGCGGCCGATCCACTCGGCGCCGGCGTCGTTCTGGCCGTAATCGTGGTCGTCCCAGGTGCCGAGCACGCGGGCGCGGGCGCGAAGTCCGGCGTAGGCGGGCAGGGCGTTCTGCGCGGCGTAGTGGACCGGCATGCGGTCGAGGGCGACGCGGGCGCGGGCCTCGGCAGTGGGGGCGACGGGGCGGGGTGAGTCGGCGTAGATGGTGTCGCCGAGCCAGATCCAGACCTCGGGGGAGGTGGCGGCGACGGATGGCCAGACGGGCGTCTCGTCGTAGGGGGAGGAGCAGGAGCCGAAGGCGACGCGTTGGACAAGGGTGTCGGGCTCGGGCGCGTAGTCGTGAGCGGGGGCGAGAATGGGCAAGACGAGGAGGCCGAGAAAACCGAGGGGTGGGCGTGGCATGCAGTGAGTTTAGACCAGGATTAGCGCGAGGTGTGTGACGATATTGAAAAGGCCGGCGGCGGGGGCGAAGCGGCGGGGCGAGTGGTGCGTGCTGGAGGGAGTTCGGGAGCGGGGAGGGGTGCGCGGGTGTGCGGTAGGACGGGGCGCGCCGCTCGGAAAGTGGCGGTCCTTGGCGGGGACTAGGCGGCGGGGAGCTCGCGGGGGGCGGAGGGGACGAGGCGGGCGCGTTCGAGCCAGAGATTGCCGAGGATGGCGAGGGCGGCGCCGGCCAACACGACGCGGGTGACGCCGAAGCGGTCGGCGGCGGCGCCAAAGAGGAGCTGACCAAGCGGAAGCGCGGCCATGAAGGACATGTTGAAGAGGCTCATGACCCGGCCGCGCAGGTCGTCGCGCACGACGGTTTGCAGGCGGGTGTTCATCGACGCCATGAGGGAGATCTGGCCCGCGCCGAGCAGGACGAGTACGGGCAGGGCGAAGGCGAGGGCGGGCGAGAGCGCGAGGCCGACGGCGGCGGCGGACGCGAGCAGACCGGCGAGGAAGATGCGGCGTTCGAGGCCCGACTGGTCTTTACGCGAGGCGAGCACGAGTCCGCCGAGCACTGCGCCGACGGCGGGGGCGGCATTGAGCAGGCCGAGCAGTTCGGGGCCGCCGCCGAAGACGCGGGTGGCGAAGACGGGAAGCAGGGTGACGTAGGGCAGGATGCAGGCGCTGAAGAGCGCGGTGCGGGCGAGGGTGCGGCGGATGGCGGGTTCGTGCCATGCGTAGGTGAAGCCGTGGCGGAGCTCGGCGAGGAAGGCGGGGCGCGAGGTGGCGGGGGGGCGGGCGGCGAGGCGCAGGCGGCGGGTGAAGAGAAGGGCGACGGCCTCGCCGGAGGCGGCGAGGAGGAAACAGGCGGCCTCGTCGGCGAGGAGGAGCCCGAGGCTGGCGAGGGAGGGGCCGAGGATGCGGCAGATGTTGAAAAACGTGGAGTTGAGCGCGATGGCGTTGGGCAGGTCGGCGCGGTCGTCCACGAGCTGGGCGAGCATGCTCTGGCGGTTGGTCCAGTCGAAGCCTTGGATGAGGCCCTGCACGAGGGCGAAGGCGAGGAGGAGCGGGATGGCGGCGAGGCCGAGGTAGAGGGCGGAGTCGGTGAGGCGGTAGACGAGCCAGCCGAGGGCGATCTGCTGCACCCAGTGGCCGGTCATGGCGAAGGTCTGGGCGAAGAGGAAGCGGCGGAAGTTGGCGTGGCGGAAGGCGCGAAACATGCGGGCGGGTGGGGCGAGGAGGGGAGAATGGACGGTGTGAGTTAAGGGCGGGGGTGGGATGGGATGAAGATTTGATGAAGATGCGGGCGGAGGCTTGGGAGGAGATGGAGACGTGATGGCGCGGTGTTTTAGAAGGTGCCCTTCACGCCGAAGCTCCAGCGGCGTTGGTGAAAGTAGGAGTCTTCGGGGTAGTTGTTTTCGGGCGGGCTCTGGTAGCCGACGTTCGTGAATTCGAGGAGGTTGGATACGTTGAGGTAGACCCTGAAGTTTTTGCTGATGCGGTAGCTGGACTCCCAGTTCCAGTACTTTTGCTCGCCCCACCAATCGTCGCGCGCGTCGGGGCCGGAACCGGAGTTTTGGTTCTGTTGATCGATGTTGTCCAAGCCTTCGAGATAGGGGCTGCGGTAGCGGTAGGAGATCTGCGCGGCGAAGCGGTCCTTGTCGTAGCCGAGGCCGAAGTTGTAGAGCCACTCGGAGGCGCCGTAGGTGGGGAGGGTCTCGCCCGGGCGGTCGCCGTATTTGGCGCGCGAATCGGTGTAGGTCACGGAGCCATCGAGGTAGAAGCCGTCGAGGAATCCGGGGGCGTGGATGAACTTGTAGCGACCGGCGAACTCGATGCCTTGGTTCACCTGGGTGTCCTCGTTGCCGAAGGTGTTAACGGTGTAGGTGCTGGCGTCGGCCAGAGGCACGCCGTTGATGGTGGTGGGGCCATCGACGGTGACGGTGGTGCCGACGACGGCGTCGCTCACGCGTTTGTGGAAGAGGGCGAGCTGGAGGTAGGTGGAGGCTCCGAAGTACTCGACGGAGATGTCGTAATTTTTCGCCCGGAATGGCTCGAGACCCGGGTTGCCGACGGTGAGGGTGTTGGTGCTTTCGTCGAGGACGGCGGTGCCGATGCTTTCGGTGAAGGAGGGGCGGCCGTAGGTCTCGGTGTAGGCGGTGCGGAACAGGATATCGCGGCGGGCCTCGTAGCGGAGGTGGACGCCGGGGAGGACGAGGGTGTAGTCGTTTTCGTTGGTGACGAAGTTCGGGGCGCGATTCTGCAGGGGATAGGCGGCGGAATCGAGGAGGGGTACGCTGGCTTCGAACCAGTTGTGCTCCACGCGAACGCCGGTGGTGAGCTGGAGTTTGGGGCCGATGTCGAAGGTGCCCATGAGGTAGCCGGCGAGGGTGTCCTCGGAGGCGTCGTAATCGGCGTTGAGGGAGCTCGCGCGCTGGCTGTTGCCGATATGGCGCTGGAGGCCGAGCTGACCGGCCCTCGCGGCGGCGAGGAGGCTGGCGGCATCGGGGTAGTAGGGCATGGCGAAGGGCCCGACGCGGTTCGGATTATCGCGCAGAAAATCCGCGAAGGGAAACGCGTTGTACGCGGCGGTGTTGGCGAAGTTGTAGAACTGCTGGTTCTGGTCGTAGGAGCGCTCCATCGCGCGCAGCTTTAGGCCGGTTTTGAACTTGCCGGTGATGCCGGTGCTCTCGGGGAAAGGGGTCTCCAAATCGAGGTGAACCTGGTTCACGTTTTCCTCGATCTCGCGCTGGATGGCGGTGAGCACGCCGTTGCCGGTGTTTTCCGAGGTGCTGCTGTTGGGGTTGGTGAAGCGGTCCACGCCGGTGAGCTGATTGGCGGGGCGGGCGTAGGGATCGGGCGAGCCGGCGACGGGATTGTACTGGGGAGTGACTATGCTGCTGCGATTGTAGGACCACTGCATGCCGTTGCGGTAGAAACGTGCCTGGCGGGTGTCTTC
>JBILUB010000047.1:0-10944 GCA_044371245.1 Opitutaceae bacterium | reverse complement strand
GAGCGCGAGGCCGATGCGTCCGCGGAGAAAGGAGAGGAGCGGGGGGGCGGGGAGGGGCATCGGGCGCGGGGCGATCGGGCGTTCCGAGGGTGCGGGCGGGCGGAGGGGCTTGGCGAGGGTTTGCGTCGGGGGTGTCGGGACCGGAAAAAGAAAAACCCGCCGTGGCCAAGGTGGGCCGGCGGGTTTCCCGGGTGGTGTCCTGACCCCGACACCGGAGGGTGAGACGCTAGCCGTCGGCGGGGCCGGCGGCGCGGGTGGGGGCGAGGCCGCTCAGGCAGCCTCGCCGACGGTGTCGGCGGTGGCGCGGTGGCGGCGGGCCTTGAAGAGCTGGGCGCGTTTGGTGAGCATGCGGTCGAGCTTGTCCACCAGGAGGGCGATGGCTTTGTGGCACTCGTCGGCGGAGACGGAGGCGTTCATGTCGGGGCCGTGGATGGCGATGTGGCCTTTGGCGGTAAAGCGGTGGGCGACGTCCTGCTTGTTGTCGCATTCGAGTTCGACGCGCAGGCGGATGATGCGTTCCTCATGGCGGAAGAGGCGATCGGCTTTGTCGTGCACGAACTGCTTCAGGGAGGGGGTGAGTTCGAGGTGGATGCCGGATACGATGAGGTCGTGGGTGTGATTCATGATTTCGTGTGGATCTGGGTTTACCTTGGCCAGAGGGGCTGCGAAGGCTGCGGCGTGCGAGCGCTTCGAAAAATGTTGTCCGAGTATGCCGTCATCATCGTGACGGGGGGCTCCTCCGGAATCGGAAATGCGTTCGTCGAACACATCGGGAGACTGCATCCAGAGGGGGTCATTTGCAACCTTTCGCGGCGAACGCCGGACAACTTTTTAACTAAGCTTAACGCGCGCCAATTCACGGTCGATCTGGGGGACGCGGGGGCTTTGCAGGGAGCCGCCGAGGGGGTATTAGCCTATCTGCGGGTGGAGGCGCCGCAGGGTAAGGTGCTGTTGATCAATAATAGTGGTTTTGGGGGTTATGGCCGGGTACCGGAGCTGGATCGGGGGCATCAGCTGGAGATGATCGATGTGAATGTGCGGGCGGTGGTGGATTTGACGGCGCGTCTGCTGCCGGAGCTGCGGCGGCGGGGGGGCGCGGTGGTGAACATCGCCTCGACGGCGGCGTTTCAGCCGACGGCGCATCTGGCGACCTATGGGGCGACGAAGGCGTTTTTGCTGCACTGGAGCCTCGCGCTCGGGGAGGAGCTGCGGGGGGAGGGCATCCGGGTGCTGGCGGTGTGTCCGGGGCCGACGGCGACGGAGTTTTTTCAACGCGCGGGTCTGCGGCGCGGGGCGGTGAGTGATCGGTGGGGGCAGACGGTCGACGAGGTGGTGGGGGAGGCCTTGCGTGCGCTGGCGAGGGGGCGGGGGCAGGTGGTGTGCGGGGGGGGCAACTGGGTGTTGGCGGCGCTGGCCTCGCGTTTGCCCAAGCCCTGGGCGGCGAGGATCGGTGGGGCGGTGCTGGAGCGTTTCCGCGGGAGCCGCGCGGGCGGCGCTGGAGGCGGGGCGTGAGCCGGGCGGAGGGGGGAGCGGGAGACGGGGGCGAGGACGGCACCTTTGGCGGGCGTCTGCGGGTCTGCGCGTGGCCGCCGCGGGCGCAGGATCTGTCCAGGGTGCGCTTGATCACCGGGGATGAGCTGCGCGGGTGGGTGTTGGAGGAGGACGGGGAGGTGGTGGCTTTTGACAAGCCGGGTGATGTGGTCTGCCACCCGTCGAAGGCGGGCCCGTGGTCGAGTCTGGCGGGCGCGGTCAAGGCGGGTCTGGGCCTGGAGAAGGCGCATCTGGTGTTTCGCCTGGACCGGGAGACGAGCGGGGTCGTGTTGTTCGCCAAGACGGAGCGGGCCGCGAGCCGTTTGCAGCGCGCGATGCAGGAGGGGCGGATTCGCAAGACCTACCTGGCCGTCTTGATGGGGGAGCTGCGGGTGGAGGGTGGGCCGGGCGTGGGCGGAGAGGCCGGGGAGCTGCTGGTGGACCAGCCCTTGGGAGATGACGAGCGGAGCCCGGTGTTTGTGAAGACCTGTGTGCGGGCGGATGGCCGGGCCTCGCGTTCGCGTTTCCGGCCCTTGGTGACGGGGGGTGGTTTCACTTTGGCGGAGGTGAGGATCGAGACGGGTCGAAAGCATCAGATCCGAGCCCACGCGCAGTGGCTGGGTCATGGAGTGGTGGGGGACAAGATCTACGGGCCGGACGCGCGTTGTTATCTGGAGTTTATCGACGGGGGATGGACGCCGGCTCTGGCGGAGCGCCTGCTTCTGCCACGTCAGGCGCTGCACTGCGCGCGGATCGAGCTGCGGGGGAATGCGGCCGGCCTGGGCGCGCAGGGGTGGCGGGCGCCGCTGGCGGCCGATCTGCGGGCTTTTGTCGGCGCGCGTCTGGGGGCGGCCGGCCTCGCCGCTCTGGCGGAGTGGGAGGCGGCGGGAGGGGCGCGGGGCGCCGGGCCCGAGAGTTGAGCGGCGGCGCGGGGTGATCCGAAGCTGGGGGCAAAAAAAGACCCCCGACGAAGCGGGGGTCGTGAGGGCGGAGATCCGTCGGCCGGGCCGGGAGGACCGAGGCGCGGGTTTAGAGCTTGGCGGCGAGCTTGGCCTTCAGGGCGTCTTTGGACTGCATGCCGACGAGGGTCTCGACGAGTTGCCCACCTTTGAAAAGGAGCATGGTGGGGATGGCGCGCACGCCGTAGGTGGCGGCGAGGTCGCCGTGGTCGTCGACGTTGACCTTGCCGATCAGAAGCTTGCCGGAGAGCTCTTTGGCGAGCTCGTCGAGAATCGGCGCGATGGCTTTGCAAGGGCCGCACCAGGGCGCCCAGAAATCCACGAGCACGGGCGTGGCGCCGGCGAGGGCGGTTTTGAAGGAGGCTTCGTCGAAATGGGCGAGCGTTTCGGACATGGCGGGGGGAGCTGGGTTATTGTTGGTCCTTCAAGTAGAGGAGGACGGCGAAGGTGAGGGCGGCGGCGGCGGAGATGAGGGCCAGCACGAAAAGACCCGCGGAGGGGCCGTCCGCGGCGGCGACGGGGGCGGGGGCGCGGGGGACGGGAGCATCGGTGGGCACGGCGGAGTGCGGGGTGCTCTGGAGTTTGAGGCCGGGCCGCATGGAGACGGGGCGGGGTGCGCTGAGCGAGGGCGGGGTGGCGTTGCTGGAGCCGAGGCCGGCCTGGAGCACGGGGCTGGAGGCCGCGGGGAGCGGGGCGTCGGCGGGCGCGGGGGCCTTTGGCGCGAGGTTGAGCTTGGGCTTGGGGGCGGCGTCGGGAGCCGGCGAGGGGGGAGGGGTGTCGCTCATGAGAATCGGGAAGGGGAGATAAGGGAAAGGTTGGCGGGCGAAGGTCGAGCGCGGAATCGGGGGCGGGACGCGGGCCGGGCAGTCTAGCGTGGGCGGGAACGATCGATGATCTCGGCGAGTTCGCGAGGGTCGACGGTTTCGAGGCGTTTGGCGCGACGTTTCAGCTCCTCGAAAGTCTTGATGGTGGTTTCGGCCATGCGCTCGTGGGTCTCGGCGGAGCCGCCGACGAGGACGAACTGTTCCCCGGTGGTGATGCGTTTGTGGCCGTCCTGGTTGTCCAGACCGATCCCGAGCAAGCCCGCCTGGGTCGAAGCGGGGGCGGGGGAGGGCGGGGAAATTTTCGGGGAGGCCGGGCTTTTTCTCGGGCGTTTGCTCACGAGGGCAAGCTGTCCCGGGTCGGGTCGGGATCAAGCGGCATTTCCCCTTTGTCGGCGATCTCCGCCATGGGTGCCGGCGCGAGGTCTTCCGGCGGGGCCGGCTCGGGGGCCGGGGTCTCCTCCGGCGCCGGGGCGGGGGGCTGGAGGGCGAGGGCCAGCTCCGGGGGAGTATCGTCGACCGCCTCGACGCGGATGTCGGTGTAGGCCTCTTCCTGATACACGCGGAGCTTGCGCAAGCGGGTGAGCTCGAGCACCGCGATGAAGGTGGCCACCAGCACCCGCACGGTGACGGGTTTGCCGGCGAAAAGATCGGTGAAGAGAAAGCTCCGGTGGGTGCGGGTGAGCTCGAGGAGCTCCTCCATCTTGTCGGAGACGGTGACCTCCTCGCCCTTGATCTCGCCGACCACAAGTTTCTCGGCGAGACGGCGGAGGACGAGGTTGAATGCGTTCCAAAGCTCGATCCGGTCGACCGCCTTCAGCGGGCGTTCGTTCTCGTTGAGCGCGACTTCGACCACGTGGCGGGCGAGCATGTCGCGCTGGAAGGCGGCCAGCTCGTCGAGTTTGGCCGCGGCCTCTTTGAATTTCTTGTACTGCAGGAGTTGGTGCACCAGCTCCCAGCGGGGATCGAGGGGGTCGTCGTCCTCACCGGAGCCGACGGCGGCCTGGCCGCGGGGGAGCAGCATGCGGCTTTTGATCTCCATCAGGGAGGCAGCCATGACGAAAAATTCGCCGGCGATCTCAAGGTCGAGCTGCTGCATCGAGCGAAGGACCTCGATGTACTGGCGGGTGACGGTCGCGATCGGGATGTCGTAGATATCGAGTTCGTTTTTCCGGATGAGGAAAAGCAGCAGGTCGAGCGGGCCCTCGAACACGGGCAGCTTGATACGAAGGTCGGCGTCGGCGGAAACCACGGTGAGGGAGCGCGCGATGCTTGGCGGGAGGGCGTCTCCGGCAAGGGCAAAGCGAGGGGCCGCGGTCGCGCCCGGTGGACCCAGCCGGGATCATGCAGTTGTGCGGGTCGCATCGAGGCGGACTGGCGGCACCTTTCCACTCCGCTGCTCCGCCGCCCAACTGCATGATCCCGACTCAGGCCCGCGGTCGGGGGCGGACGGTCGAAAGCCCGCCATCGACGTGCCAGACCTGTCCGGTGATCCACGACGAATCGGGTGAAACGAGGTACTCGAGGGCGGCGGCGATGTCGGCGGGCAGGCCAACCCGCCCGAGGGGATGGAGTCGTTCGGAGATGCTGCGCGCTTGGGCGCCGGCGAGCAGCGAGGCGGAAAGGGGGGTGTCGGTGAGGCCCGGGGCCACGACATTCACCCGCACCCCTCGTGCGGCGTAGGTGGCGGCCGCGGCGCGGGCGAGGCCCTCGATGCCGGCCTTCGCGGCGGAGATCGCCTCATGATTTGGCAGACCGGCGGAGGCGGCGACCGAGCTGAGCAGGACGATCGCGCCCGAGCCGCGGGTCTGCATCGCGCCGGCCGCCAGGCGCAGACCGAAAAAGGCGGAATCGAGGTTCACGGCCAGCGTGCGCCGCCACTCGTCGAGCGAGGTCAGGTGGGCGGGTTTCAACAAGATGGAGCCCACGCAGTGGACGTAGGCGTCGGGTGGTCCGCCGGCTTGAGCGCAGAGTTCTCCGAAGGCGCGTTCGAGTGCGTCCGGATCCGTGGCATCGGCGCAGGAGGTGAGCAGGCCGGGCAGCTCCGCCGCGAGGGAGGCGAGCGGGGCTTGGTTGCGGGCGAGCCCGCCCACCCGCCAGCCGCGGGAGTGCAGGCGCCGGGCGAGGGCGGAGCCGATGCCGCCGCTGAGGCCGGAGATGAGGGCGAAGGAGGACATGCGTCACCCTAACGCGAAGGCGGGGAACGCAAATCGTCCCGCCGCGGAGCGGTCCCGCACGGGAGCGGCGCCCGGTCCGGGGCGGGGCCGAAGGTTGCCAAGGCGGCGGAGGGCCGGCTTGCTCTGCGCGCGCATGGACCGCGTATCCGTCTCTAGCCCCGCCAAAATCAACCTGCTGCTCGCGGTCACCGGCAAGCGCGCGGATGGCTTTCACGAACTCGTCTCGGTCGTGGCGCAGCTGGGTTTCGGTGACACCCTGCACGCGCGGCTGGGCGGGGGAGAGGGGGCGTCGGTGCTGGAGTGCGGCGCGCCCGGCGTGCCGGTCGACCGGAGCAATCTCGTGCTGCGGGCGGCGGATGGCTTTGCGCGGGAAACAGGGTGGCGCAAGCGGGTGGAGTTTCGCCTGGAGAAGGAGATTCCCGTCGGGGCGGGACTCGGCGGGGGGAGCAGTAACGCGATCGCCGCCCTGCGCGCGCTGGAGACGCTGAGCGGCTTGACGCTGGGGGCGGGGCGGCGCCTGGCGCTGGCCGCGGAGCTCGGCTCGGATTGCCCGCTTTTTTGGCATCAGGGGCCGGTGGTGATGCGGGGGCGGGGGGAACGTTTGGAGGGAATGTCCGAGAGGGCGGTCGCGAGGCTGAGCGGGCGGAGGGTACTGGTGTTTAAACCGGCCTTTGCCGTCGCCACGGCCGAGGCTTACCGGGCGCTCGCCGCGCGGCCGGAGTGGTACGCGGACGCGGCGGCGGTCGAGGCGAGCCTCGCACGGTGGGCTGCGGACCCGAGCGCGCCGGCCGAAGCGCTGTTGGAGAACACCCTCGAGCGGCCGGTTTTCGCCAAGTGGGTGGCCCTGCCCGCGCTGCTCGACTGCTTGCGCGAGCGTCATGGTCTGCGCGCGCGGATGAGTGGCAGCGGGAGCGCCTGCTTCGCGCTGCTGGAGGAGGGAGCGGATCCCTCGGGGGCGATCGCCCAGATCCGGGCCGCGTGGGGCGCGGAGGCGTTTATCCGTGCCACGAGATTGGCGTGACGAGCCCCTCCTGAAAACGGGTTGACCCTCATCGGACGCGCTTACGTGATGACCGCCACCCCCGACTGCGCCCCGAAACGGTTGCTCGCAGACCCGGGGAAACCATGTCCGCAGAAGAAGACAAACCGCCGCGTCCCGAGCTCGTGTTGCAAGGCATCTCCGCCTCGCAGGGCATCGCGTATGGGCCGCTTTTTGTCTACCTGCAGCGCGAGCTTGAGATACCCGAGTACCAGGTGGAGAAGGCGCGCTGGCCGGCCGAGATCGCGCGGTTCGAACAGGCCCTGCTCGCGACCCGCCAGCAGGTGCAGAAGATCATGGCGGAGGTGGAGAAAAATCTCGGCGAGGAGGAGGCGCGCATCTTCGACGCGCATCTGCTCGTGCTCGAAGACCAGGCCCTGATCGGCGAGACCATCCGGGATTTCGAAAAAACGCGGCTCAACATCGAGACCTGTTTCGAGCGCGTGGCCCAGCGCTACATCGCGGCTTTCGAGGAGATCGACGACGAGTATCTGCGCGAACGCGGCGGCGACATCCGCGATGTTTCCCAACGCGTGCTCGCGAACCTGCTCGGCGGCGGCTCCGGCACCCGCCTGTCCAAGCTCGCGGACAAACGCATCGTCGTGGCCAATGACATTTCGCCCTCCGACGCCGCCGGTCTCGACCGCTCCTCCGCCCTCGGGATCGTCACCGACACGGGCAGCAAGACGAGCCACGCCGTGATCGTCGCCCGCTCGATGAAGATCCCCGCCGTCGTGGGCTTGCGGGATCTGACCACCCGGGTCGAGCCCGGCGACACCCTGCTGGTCGACGGTTACGAGGGGCTGGTCTTCCTGAATCCGACCGAGAGCACGCTCTTCCGCTACGGGCAGATCCAACGGCAAAAACGCACCCACGAGCAACGTCTGCTGGAGGCCAACCGCCTGCCGGCCGTGACCCTGGACGGCTTCGAGCTACCGCTGCGGGCCAACGTGGAGAAAGCCGAGGAATCCGCCTTGGTGAAAGAGTACCATGCCGACGGCGTGGGCCTCTTCCGCACCGAGTTCCTCTATCTCGCGTCCACCACCGCCCCCACCGAAGAGCAGCAGTACGCCGCCTATCGCAGCCTGGCCGAGGCCCTGGCCCCGGCGCCGGTCACCATCCGCACGCTCGATCTCGGGGGCGACAAGCCCATCGCTTCGCAGGCTCACCTGTTTCCGAAGGAGACCAATCCCTTCCTCGGCTACCGTGCGATTCGCTTCTGCCTCGACCACCCCGAGGTGTTCAAGGTCCAGCTCCGCGCCGTGCTCCGGGCCAGCGCCCACGGCGACGTGCGTCTGATGTATCCGATGATCAGCGGGCATGAGGAGATGCGTCGCGCCAACACCCTGCTCGAAGAGTGCAAGGGTGAGCTGCGCGCCGAGGGCCGGGCTTTCAACGATCGTCTGAAAGTCGGCAGCATGATCGAAATCCCCAGCGCGGCGATGGCCGCCGACCTGCTCGCCCGCGAGTGTGACTTCTTCAGCATCGGGACAAATGATCTCATCCAGTACCTGCTCGCGATCGACCGGGTGAACGACCGGATCGCCCACCTCTACGAACCGGCCCATCCCGCCGTGCTCCGCACGCTCCGTCACATCGTGGTCGAGGCGCATCGCGCCAAGATCAAGGTCAGCGTCTGCGGCGAGATGGCCGGCGATCCGATCTTCACGCCGCTGCTTTTCGGCCTGGGTGTGGACGAGCTGAGCATGGCTCCGCCGCTGCTACCCGCAGCCAAGTACATCTTGCGCAACATGCGCCTGACCGACGCGCGTAAACTCGCGCAGCAGGCCCTCGCGATGGACTCGGCGCCCACCATCCACGCCCTCTGCGCGGAGTTCGCCGACGCCCGTCTGCGCAGCTGAGCGCCCGTAGGGCCCTGCGCTCCCTGGGCGGGACGCGCTCCGCAGCCTCCGGAAAATCCCGATCGCGGCGGCCGGTGTTTTTGCCCCGGAAACGGAAAAATTGCCGCCGGCGCTTGCAAAGATTAGGCACCTAATTATCAGCCAGCTGATAGTTGCCCGGCTTATTATCATGCCCCTGCTCTTGCTCAAAGATCTCCCCCGCTACGAGTGCCTCCTCGAGGCGGCGAAGCTCTTCCCCGCCCTCGATCCCTCCGCTTGCGAGGTGTTTCTGCATCTGCTGCGTACCGGCGACGAGGCCTTTCGCGTGACCGAGGAGCACTTCCACGCGAACGGGCTCAGCCAGGGGCGCTTCACCGTGCTCATGCTCCTCTATGACAAGTCCTGCGGCCGCACCCACACGCTGACGCCCGCGCTCCTCGCGGAAAAGGCCGGCGTCACCCGGGCGACGATGACCGGATTGATCGATACCCTCGAGCGCGACGGTATGGTCACCCGAGAGCCGGACCCGGGCGATCGACGCCAGTTCGCGGTCGAGCTCACGAGCAAGGGGCTCGCGTTTCTGAACCGGATACTGCCGGAGCATTTTCGCCGCATCTCCGCGCTCCTCTCCGCGCTGAGCGAGACCGAGCGCCGCACCATGGTCCGCCTGCTCGGCAAGATCGCCGCGCATGCGGTCGAGGCCTTTCCCCCGGCCTCGTCCGGGACGCCGGGCGCCACGCGCGCGGCGTGAATCGCCGGCTCCGCTCCCCGTTTCTCCCGCTCCTCATCCGCTCCACCTTCCCTCCTTTTTCTTCCATGAACCTGAAATTCCTCGCCGCCCTCGGCGGCGTTCTCGCGCTGATCCTCGTGCTCGCGGCCGTGAAAATGGCGCAGATCAAAAAGATGTCCTCCATGGTTTACGAGATGCCGGCCTCCTCGGTCACCACCGTCGTGGCGGAAGAGGCCACCTGGGCCCCCCAGCTGAACGCGATCGCCACGCTCGCCGCCGTCGAGGGCGTCGATCTCGCCGCCGACGCCGATGGGCTGGTGACGAGGATCGCGGTCGAGAACGGAGCCGCGGTGCGTGCGGGCGACCTCTTGATCGAGCTCGAATCGAGCGTCGAGACGGCGCAACTCGCCGCCGCGGAGGCCCGCCTCGCGATCGCCCGACTGGATGCCGATCGCGCCCGCGAACTGCGTGCGAGCAACACCAACAGCCAGGCCGAGCTCGATGCCGCGCTGGCCCAGTTTCGTCAGGCCGAGGCGGACGTCGCCGCCCTCCGCGCCGCCCTGGAAAAGAAAACCATCCGCGCCCCCTTCGCCGGTCGGGTCGGCATCCGACGGGTCAATCTCGGCCAGTTCGTCCAGCGAGGCACCCCGCTGCTCCCCCTGCAACGCCTCGACCAGATGTACGTGAACTTCAACATCCCCCAGCGTCAGCTTCCCCAGCTGGAGGTCGGCCAGGAAGTCCGCGTGAACGTGGACGCCTTCCCCGGACGTGTGTTTCCGGCCCGACTCGCCGCGATCAACCCAGCGGTCGATCCGGACTCGCGAAACGTCGCCGCCCAGGCGCTCCTCGAGAATCCGGGCGAGGTGCTGCGCGCCGGCATGTTTGCCCGCGCCGAGGTCGTGCTGCCGGTCGCCGAGTCCACCGTCGTGTTACCCGCCACCGCGATCGCCTACGCACCCTATGGCAATTCGATCTACGTGGTGGAGAAACTCAGTGACGCGAAGGGCCGGGAGTATCTCGGCGCGACCCAGCGCTTCGTGAAACTCGGCCCGACCCGTGGCGACCAGATCGCGGTTCTGGAGGGCGTGCGAGCCGGCGAAGAAGTCGCGACCGCGGGCGTCTTCAAACTGCGCAACGGGGCGCCGGTGCAGGTGAACAACAAGTCCCTGCCCTCCAACTCACCGACCCCGGAGCCGCCCAACACCTGAGCGCCGCCCCGCTTCGTCCACGTCCGCCGAACCGCCCTCTTTTCCACATTCGCTCCCGCGCGCTCCGTCGCCCCGCGGGGCCTCACCCGACCGTATGAAATCGAGTTTCACCGACCTCTTTGTCCGCAAGCCCGTCATCGCGCTGGTGGTCAACATCATCATCCTGGTGCTCGGCGTCGTCGCCTACAGCCAGCTAAACGTCCGCCAGTACCCGCGCAGCGACAGCGCCGTGGTCAAGGTCACCACCGTCTACTTCGGTGCGAGCGCGGAGACCGTGCGCGGTTACATCACCACCCAGCTCGAGCGGGTCATCGCCAGCGCCGACGGCATCGACTACATCGAGTCCGAGAGCCGGGCTGGCGTGAGCACGATCAACGTGTATCTGCGGCTCAACTACGACACGAACGCCGCGCTCGCCCAGATCTCCTCGAAGATCGACCAGGTGCGCAGCGAGCTGCCGCCCGAATCCGAGGCGCCGACCATCAGCGTCGAGTCGAGCGACAACCAGTTCGCTTCGATGTATCTCAGCTTTTACTCCGACACCCTCGAGCAGAACCAGATCACGGACTACCTGAATCGCGTGGTCCAGCCCCAGCTCTCCTCGCTGAAGGGCGTGCAAAGGGCCGACGTGCTCGGCGG
>JBILUB010000046.1:0-10950 GCA_044371245.1 Opitutaceae bacterium | reverse complement strand
CGATCTCTCGTTTAGTTAGATTGGCGGGCATGTTAAGGAATGGTTAAGGATGAGAATAATGTCTCTGACCTTAAGTAACTCTCGCGTCTCTCCTTAGGTCAAATGACACCAACACTTACGTGCAGACTGAATGCATTTTCACCCTGCGTTTCCATTTCGGAACAAAGGACTTAAGTTTTCCGATACGCATATTCACCTAAGGTGCTATCCCTACGATATTTGCTACGGAATCACCTCGGAGCAAGCGGATAAAGTTTTTACCGAAGCGGGGGCTTCCACCTCACACTTAGGCATTCAGGCGAGGGGTGAGACCACCCCGATTCTGTCTCCAAAAGCATGATTGAAGAGCGCGGTCCCAGCCCTCGCACCATGGCCCCCCATCGTCGCCCGCTTCGCTGCCCGCACCCACTCTGGCGCAAACGCGCGAGCCGGACTTGTCGGCGCGGGGCCTTGCTCGCGCGGCCTGGCGACCTAGATTCCACCCTCTCATTCGCACCGCTCATGCCCGACCCCGCCGCCGTCAACACCATGTTTGCCCGGATCGCCCGCCGCTACGATTCGGCCAACCGGCTGCTCAGTGGAGGCATCGACCAGTGGTGGCGCCGGCACCTCGTGCGCTCCGTGCGAGCCGCGAGACCCCGTGCGATTCTAGACCTGGCGACGGGCAGCGGAGACGTCGCCTTCGCCCTCGTGCGAAAACTGGGAGCCTCCGTCCGAGTCACCGGCATGGATTTCTGCCAACCCATGCTCGACCAGGCCATCGCCAAGCAGCAGGCACTGCCACCCGGCGCGCCGGGCCGCGGCATCCGTTTCCAGCCCGGAGACGGCCTCGCGCTACCCTGCGCCGACCAGAGCTATGATGCCGTGACGATCTCCTTCGGCCTGCGAAACATGGCCGACCGGCATCGGGCACTCACCGAGATGCGCCGAGTACTGCGGCCGGGTGGGCAGGTGTTTGTCCTCGAGTTTTCCCAACCCTACCGCTGGTTCCGCCCGCTCTATTACTTCTACACCCGCCGCCTGCTGCCCAAACTCGCCGGCACGATCACCGGCGACCGAGCAGCCTACGATTACCTCAACGCCTCGATCGAGGCCTACCCCGACCACCTCGCGATGGCCGAAGAGTTGCGCCGGGCCGGCTTCGAGACCGTGAACGCGCGGCGACTCACCCTCGGGATCGTGGCGCTTCACTCCGGGCGCGCCTGAGGCACGTTACTCGCGACCGGTCCCGGACACGACCTAGCTGAAGGACTTGCCGCACCCGCAGGTGCTCTGCGCGTTCGGATTCTTGATTTCAAATCCCTTGCCCTGCAGCCCGTCGTCGAAATCGACCTCCGCCCCGCTCAGATAGGCGGCACTCGTCGGATCGAGCAAAAGGGGCACGCCCGCGCTCTCGCAGCGCTCATCCTCCGACTTGGGATCGTCAAACGACATCCCGTACTGGAACCCCGAGCACCCGCCCGACTCCACCAGCAGGCGCAGCGCCTTGTCCTCCGCGCCCAGCTCCCTCTGCATTTGTCGAATCTGCGTGGCGGCCCTCGCGGTCAAAGTGATCATGGGCACACCCTCCCCGCCGCTCCGCGCCTGTCAATCACCACGGTAAATGCTCTCCCCAAGCGGTCGCGCTCGGTCGGCAAAGGCCTCGTCGCCATCAGCGACCACCGTGAAGCAGTTTCCATGCTAGGCTCCTTTTCCCCACTTGCCAGCAATCGTCTTCATGCTTTCCTCGGGCCACCGTGGCCGCGCTCAAACACATCTTCAATGAACTGCACTACGAGATGGTCCGCAAAATCGCCGACGGTGGGATGGGCATCGTTTACGAAGCCTGCCAGCGCGGCGCCGGCCAGTTTCGCAAAACCGTGGCGGTGAAACTCATTCGCGAAGAGTACTCCACCATTCCCGAGTTCCAGAACAACTTCATCGGTGAGGCCCGTCTCGTCGCCGACCTCGTCCACACAAACATCGTCCAGACCTACCACCTCGGCATGATCGGGGGCCAGTACTTCATGGTCATGGAGTACGTAAACGGGGTTAATCTGGAGCAGTTTTTGGAGAAACACCTCTCCCTAAATCGCCCCATCCCTGTCGATCTGGCGGCCTTCATCGTCTCCCGCATCGCCCGCGGACTCGCCTACGCGCACAACAAGCGCGACCGTGACGGCCGCCTCCTCGGCATCGTCCATCGCGACATCGGCCCCAAAAACATCATGCTCGCCTTCGAGGGGGACGTGAAGCTCACCGACTTCGGCATCGCGAAGGCCCTCGACCTCATGTACAACGAGGAAGGCCAAGTGATCGCGGGCAAGGACGAGTACCTCTCCCCGGAGCAAGCGAGCTACGCCGTGACCGACGCCCGCGCCGACATCTTCCCCCTCGGCATCGTCCTCACCGAACTCCTCCTCGGCAAAAACATCTTTCGCAGCGCCGACCGCCTCGAGTCCCGCCGCAACATCCTCTCCCTGCAGATTCCCCGCTTCGACACCCTGCGCGAGGAGATCGACCCCAAGCTCGAGTCCATCATCCAAAAGGCGCTCACCCGCGACCGCGAACAACGCTACCAGTCGGCCACCGAAATACTCACCGCGCTCGAGATGTACCTCTACGGCGACGGCTACGGCCCCACCAACGAGAAACTCGGCGCCTACCTCCGCGACCTCATGGCCGACTGAGGCCGCCCGCGCGCCCCGCCCCGGCACGCGCCCGCCCTCTTCCCCAGGCCCTCCCAGAAACCAACCCAAGATGTGCGCCGGATTTAACCAAGACCTCCGCCAACGCCAGAACCAGTCCCTGGTCCTCGCGCCCCAACTGCGGCAGTCCCTGAAAATCCTCCAAGTTGCCGCCCTGGACCTCCGCTCCGTCATCCAGGAGGAGCTCGAAAACAATCCCACCCTCGAGGACGTTTCCAACGACACCGACAGCCTCGACGCCGCCGCCGAGACCCCTCCCGAACCCACGCACGACTCCGACGACAGCTCCGACGCCTCCCCGCCCCCCTCCGAGGACGCGCCCTCGGATAATCCCGAATCACTCGATTTTTCCAAGGAGTTCGAGGTCCTCGCCAAACTCGGCGACGACTGGCGGGACAACCTTTACGACTCCGGCTCCTCCCAGCCCTACACCTCCGAAGACGCCGAGCGACGCCAACACTTCTTCGATTCCCTCGTCACCGAAACCTCCCTCCAGGAACACCTCGTCCGCCAGGCCGACCTGCTCGACCTCCCGCCCGAGGTGCACGACGCCCTGCGACACCTGATCGGCGGCCTCGACGAACGCGGCTTCCTCACCCAAAGCCCCTCGGAGGCCGCCCTCCAGGCCGGCCTGCCCCTCGAAGCCGCGCAGGAGGCGGCACGCCTCCTGAAAACCTTCGAGCCCGCCGGCATCGGAGCCAACGACCTCTCCGACTGCCTCCTGCTCCAACTCCGCGCCACCAACAAGGGCGACTCCCTCGCCGCCCGGATCGTGCGCGACCACTTCGCCCTCCTCACCCGTCGCCGCATCCCCGAGATTGCGCGCAAGACCGGCGTCCACGTCGACGACGTGCAGGACGCCATCGAGGACATCGGCCGGCTAGACCCCGCCCCCGGCCGCCGCTTCGCCGACGACAGCAACCGCGTCGTGGTGCCCGACGTCGCCGTCGAGAAGGACGGCGAAGAGTGGAAGATCCACCTCAACAACGACTACATCCCCCGTCTCCGGATTTCGAATACCTACAAGGACATGATCGCCCGTGGCGCGCTCACCAAGCAGGAGCGCGACTACCTGCGCGAGCGGATGCGCTCCGGCAAATTCATCATCAACTCCATCGAGCAGCGCCAACAGACCATCGAGCGCATCACCCGCGAAATCCTCAAGGTCCAGCACGCGTTCTTCGACGAGGGCGTGCATAAGCTGCGCCCCCTCACCATGACGCAGATCGCCGACGCCGTCGGCGTGCACGAGACCACCGTCAGCCGCGCCATCGCCAACAAGTACATCCGCACCCCCCACGGCGTCTTTGACATGAAATTCTTCTTCACGCCCGGCTACGAGAACGCCACCGGCGAATCCGTCTCCAACAAAAGCGTGAAGGAGATGATCCACGAACTCGTCGACCTGGAGGACAAGGGCCGCCCCCTCAGCGATCAGGAACTTGTCACCAAACTGAAGGAAAAGGGCATCAACATCGCCCGGCGCACCGTCGCCAAGTATCGCGAAGAACTCGGCTTGCTCCCGAGCAACCTGCGCCGCGACTACACCGGTTGAGCGCCCGTGCTCACTTGCCCGCCGAAGGCGCGGCGATCGAGTTCGGCGCCCAATCGTAGGTCATAAACTCGACCGCCGGCGCGACACCCTGGGCCTCCCAGATACGCATGTCGCGGCTGTCCAGATAAGTGCGGACATAGGCCGGCACCGCGGCCGCGCCGCCGAAATCCACCGCATACCAGTCGAACAAGGCGCTCAGGTGCAGACGGTGAGCGTCTCGATCATAAAGATTCCGCCGCCGATCCCGCAGAAAGGAGCGCGTCTGATCCTCCAGCTGCTCCTCCAAGCGCTCCGCCACGTAGGGCTCGCTCCGCAGCGGCGGGCACGAAACCGCCGCGCAAACCAAGGCGAAATGGATCCGTGGTTCGGCAAACTCGCGCCGCACGATCTCGTGCTCGATTTGATTAAGCGAAAGCGCGACGTCGGCCCCGTGTGGGGTGAAGAGCGGCCGGTCCCAGGGCTTGCCGTCGTGCAACTTGAGGATCGACACGACCGGCCAGCTCTCGGTCATGAGCTTAAGGGTCACGGCATTGTAGGTGTTGATCCAATACGCGAGCCGGGTGGCCGGCGCGGCCTCGCGCAGATCGATCCGCGCCAAAGTAGCGAGATAGGCGTCGAGTCGGGCGTCGGCGCGCAGGGCCGGATAATCCACCAGCCCTCCCCGCACATGATCACGCAGCAGGCCGGCGTAGTCCGAATCGTCGATCGTGGGCCCACCCCGGACGCATGCCGCGGCGAGGCAAACACCAATGAAAAGGACGACAGCGCGGATTCGAATCATGGTGCTCGGGGGAGGAAGGGGGCGTCACGCCCCGATGGGTCTCCCGCCAAGCATCGCCCGGGTCAATCCGACTTCATCCCGGAAGGTCGCCCGAAAGGCCGGGCCGCGATCAGGCGGAGCCCGCAGTGGAGTTGCTCTTGGGCCGGAAAGCCTGGCGAAAACTGGCCCCGAGGTAATCCCGGTTCATCCGGGCGATGAAGTCGTGGCTGATCAGTTTCGGGCAGGCCGCGCTGCACTCGTACTGGTTGGTGCAGCCGCCAAAGCCGAGCTCGTCCATCTTCGAGACCATCGCCAGCACCCGCTGGTCGCGCTCCGCCTGCCCCTGCGGCAGGAGCCCGAGGTGCGATACCTTGGCCGAGACAAAAAGCATCGCGGAGGCGTTCTTGCAGGCGGCGACGCAGGCGCCGCAGCCGATGCACTGCGCCGCATCCATCGCGAGATCGGCATCATCCTTCGGGACGGGAATCGCGTTTGCGTCCGGGGCGGAGCCGGCGCGCGCGGTGATAAATCCGCCCGCCTGCTGGATCTGATCAAAGGCACCGCGATCGGTGACGAGGTCCCTGATCACCGGGAAGGGTTTCGCCCGGAAAGGCTCGACCACGATCACGTCGCCATCGGCGAAAGATCGCATGTAGGTCTGGCAACTGGCGACGCCCCGATGGGGCCCGTGCGGTTTGCCGTTGATCACCAGGGAGCAGGTGCCGCAGATGCCTTCGCGGCAGTCGTGGGCGAAAGCGATCGGCTCGTCGCCCCGGGCCTCGAGCCCGTCGTTCACCACGTCGAGCATCTCGAGGAAGGACATGTTGGGGTTCAAATCCTTCGCCGGATAATCGACGAACTTCCCGGCGTGCTTCGGCCCGGCCTGACGCCAGACGCGCAGCGTGATGGAAATGGACTTGGTGGAGGGGGAGGAGTGGGCGGTGGCGACCATCGGTGTAGCGGGCTGAGGGTGGTGTTGGGCTATTCGGATGCGGGGAGGGCGGACGACGGGGCCGGGTTCTTATTTATAGGAACGAACGCTCATCTTCACGAACTCGTAGCTGAGCGGTTCGACGTTGCGCAGAGGCTCCCGGCCTTCGCCCTGGTACTCCCAGGCGGCCACGTGGGCGAAGCGTTCGTCGTCGCGTTTGCACTCGCCGTCGGGGTGCTGGTACTCTTCGCGGAAATGTCCTCCGCAGCTCTCCTCACGGGTGAGGGCGTCGCGGCACATGAGTTCACCGAGCTCGATAAAGTCGGCCACACGCAGAGCGCGCTCCAGGGCCTGATTCAAGGAGTCGGCGGAGCCGGGGACATTCACTCCCGACCAGAACTCCTGCCGCAGGGCCTGGATTTCGCCGATGGCCCGGGTCAGGCCCTCGCGGGTGCGGGACATGCCGCAATGGTTCCACATGATTTTGCCGAGCTTCTTGTGGTAATACGCGACGGGCTCCTTGCCCTTGATCGACAGGAGCTTCGCGATCATGTCCGCCACATTCTTCTCGGCGGCGCCAAACTCCGCGCGATCCACGGAGGGGCGACCACCGGGCTTCTGCGTGGCGAGATAGTCGCCCAGGGTGTAGGGGATGACAAAAAAGCCATCGGCCAATCCCTGCATCAGGGCGGAAGCGCCCAGGCGGTTCGCGCCGTGGTCGGAGAAGTTGGCTTCGCCGAGGACGAAGAGCCCGGGCACGTTGCTCATCAGGTTGTAGTCCACCCATAGCCCACCCATGGTGTAGTGGACCGCCGGATAGATCCGCATGGGCTGCTCGTAGGCGCTCTCATCGGTGATCTCCTTGTAGATGTCGAAAAGGTTGCCGTAGCGCTCGGCGACGGCGGCCTCTCCGAGTTCGAGGATTTTACTCGCGGATGGATTCTGCAGGTTCGCGCGGGAGGCGGCCTGCTTGCCGTAGCGCTGGATGGCGTCCGAGTAGTCGAGATAGACTCCCAGGCCGGTGTCGCCGACACCACGTCCTTCGTCGCACATCCGCTTGGCGGCGCGGGAGGAGACGTCGCGCGGGGCGAGATTGCCGAAGCTGGGATAGATGCGCTCGAGGAAATAGTCGCGATCCTCTTCCGGGATATCCGCCGGAGCCTTTTTCACGTCCTCCTTTTTCTTCGGTACCCAGATGCGCCCGTCGTTGCGGAGGGACTCCGACATGAGGGTGAGCTTCGACTGGTAATCGCCCGAGACCGGGATGCAGGTGGGATGGATCTGGGTGTAGCAGGGGTTCGCGAAGCAGGCGCCGCGTTTATAGGCGCGCCAGATCGCGGTGCAGTTCGAGCCCCGCGCATAGGTCGAGAGGTTGAAGACGTTGCCGTACCCGCCCGTGGCGAGGATCACGGCATCAGCCGCCCAGCGCACGAGTTGCCCGGTCTTCAAATCCCGCGTGATGATGCCCTTCGCGTGGCCATCGACGATCACCAGATCGCTCATCTCGTGCTCGGTGACGAGCTTCACCGTGCCCTGCCCCACACAGCGGGAGAGCGAGGAGTAGGCGCCGAGGAGGAGTTGCTGACCGGTTTGACCGCGGGCGTAAAACGTCCGGGAAACCTGGGCGCCGCCGAATGACCGGTTCGCGAGCAAGCCTCCGTACTCCCGGGCAAACGGCACGCCGAGGGCGGCGCACTGGTCGATGATGTTCACCGAGACCTCGGCCAAGCGGTGGACGTTGGCCTCACGCGCCCGGTAGTCGCCGCCCTTGATCGTGTCGTAGAAAAGTCGATACACGCTGTCGCCGTCATTCTGGTAGTTCTTCGCGGCGTTGATCCCGCCCTGGGCGGCGATCGAGTGCGCGCGACGCGGAGAGTCGTGAAACACGATGCAGGTCACCTGATAGCCCAGGTCGGCAAGCGAAGCGGCCGCGGAGGCTCCCGCGAGGCCGGCGCCGACCACGACCACGTGGTACTTCCGTTTGTTGGCCGGATTGACCAGTTTGATCTCGGTCTTGTGCTTGCGCCATTTGTCGGCGAGCGGGCCGGAGGGGATCTTGGAATCGAGGGTGGCCATGACTTCGGTAGGTTGAGGCGGGCTGTTTCAGGTGGGCTGGGTGGCCGGTGTTAGCGTGAGGCGATCAGCTGGGCGGAGGCCGTCGTGCCCGGCGCGGGTTTGGCGATCCCGGCGAGAATCGCCCCGGGGATCGCGAGATTACCCGCGAAGTAGGCGATCGCCAGCAGCGCGACCACGCGGCGCAGGGGCAGCGACCACTTGTTGCTGCGAAGACCCAGGGTCTGAAACAGGGAGTCGGCGCCGTGCCAGAGGTGCATCGCGAGCAGACCGGTCGCGACGATGTAAAACAGGGCGACCAAGGGCTGGGAAAAGCCGATGTAGACCATCGAGTACACGTCGTGGACGGCGGTGTCCTTGGCGGCGAGCGGGATGCCGAATTCGCGTACATCATGCGTGAGCGTCCACTCCGGCAATCCGGACTTGTAGTACTCCGTGCCCACCAACCCGACGGTGAAGTGCAGGACGTGATAAATCACGAAGGCCATCACGACCAAACCGGTGATGCGCATGGTCCGGGAGGCGTAGGTCGCCGCCAGCCACTTGTGCACTCCGTACTTCTCCGGACCGCGCGCAGCCTTGCTCTCAAGCGTGAGCGCCACGGCCGCCCAGATGTGCAGGATCACCGCCACGAGCAGGACCAGTCGCACCAGCCACAGCGCGGGCCCGAGGCCCTGCAGGAAGTGGGCGTACCCGTTGATTTGGTCAGGGTGACCGAAGATCTGGAGGTTGCCCACCAAATGGCCAAAAGCGAAGCCCGTGAGAATCAGGCCGGTGATGGCCATGATAAATTTTCGGCCGATGGAGGAGCTAAACAGATTGGCAAGGAGGCTCATCGCGGAGAGGTCGTGGGCAATTGGCGGAGATCGAGGTCGGGGCGCAAAACGCGCGTGGTCGGGGCAGGACGTAACCGCCGTCTGCTCGGCTTGTAAAGGACGGCGGCGGCCGTGTAGGGGAACTGCACGCGCTTATTAGGGCGCCTGCCGCTGTTCCGCAGCGGCGCAAATGATCACGCTCCCGAGCGCGGTTGGACAAGATTTGCCGCGCCGCGGCAGGGCGGGCGATCGGCCCGACTCGAAGCGAACGAGCGCGAATCAGCGAAGGCCGACGGCAGGCTTCAACAAGGCGAATTTCCCCGAAGCGGCCGGCGCGATGGCCCGCTTTCGGAAGGCGGAGACCCGCACGCCGTCGCCAAGCACGGACGCGATCGCAGCCTCGAGGCCGGCGGGGGCTCCGTGCTCCGCAACGTAATCAAAGTTCCACCGCATCTCGCCGGTCTGGACCAAGCTGTAGTGCCAGCATTCCCACGCCGACGGGATGACGGCATCGACCTCGGTCGGGGAAACCAGCGATCCATCGCCGCGGAAGTGGAGCCCGCCCTCGCGCCCCAGCACCCGGTAGCCGGTGGGCAAGCGCCGCACGATGTCGCCGGTGTGGTACCGTAGCAGGGGCATCGCCTCCCGGTCGCGAGTGGTGACGAAAAGTTGAAAAACATCCGCCAATCCCCGGTAGGCTGCGAGTTCCACGAAGGCGTTGCCATCGATCACCCTGGAGTCGTCGCGGAAGGCCTCACCGACGAAGAGGTAGCCCGCCTCGGTCGATCCGTAGAGGTCCACCTGCGGAGCGGGAAACGCCTCCGCGATCCTCCGCGAATGGACGAGGCTGGCCTTGCCGTAGGTCAAAATGACCACCTGTATCGAAGAGATGGATACCTTTCGGCGCCGGACAGCCCGGGCCAGCAGCGACAGATAGATCGGCTCGCCCTCGAGCACCTCCGGGCGGACCGCCTGGAGCTCCGTCACGATCCGATCCCACTCCGTTTCGGGAAAGACGAAGGGATCACTGGTCAGATTCAGGTAGACCGTGCCGTCGAAGTAACGGTGCGGAAACGGGTGGTCCTCGTAAGGGCAAAGATTCGACGAACAACCGACCGGGGCGAGGATGCACTTGCGGTAGGGCCGGTCCGCAAAAGGGGCGAGCAGGGCGTGGGAGCGGTAGGCGCGGACCAATTGCGCATTCCACCAACCATCCTCCATGATCACGGTCATCGGACCCTGGGTGGTGCCGGAGGTGGATTCGTATTCGTAGCGTCTCTCGTCGAGCCCTTTCTGAATGATGGAGTAGTCGGTGAAAAATGCTTCGTGCCCCTCGCTAACAATCTCCTTTTTCGAGAGCGCCGGAATCTCGCGGTAACACGCCCAGTGCAGGGGAGCCTCGTGCAGCGGGAACCGTTTCCCGTAGAGGGGACTCCGGGCGTAGATTCGTCGGATCTCGTTTTCGAGCGGGGCTGGCAAACGATTTGGAGCCTCCGGCTGAAGAAGGTCGGGAGAGTTGGCGAAAGCGGGCGCGGAGGACATCACGACGAGGCTTGGAGAAAAGCCCTTAGGGGAGGCCAAGTCAAATCGGGTGGAATCCCACCCGACGCTTTATTCGGCGGCTGATCCCCGCCGCGCGGTCCGCTGCCGCCAAAAGGGCTCGAAAAAGAAAAGCGCGTTCAAAACCAGGCTATGCGTGATGCCTCCGGCCCGCGCCCGCTGGTAGACCTCCGCCACGGGCACGGCGGCGACTTCCAACTCCTCATCCGCGTCCCAGGCGATCTGGCCGCTGGGCCGACAATCCTCGACGAGCACCAGATGGCATCGATTGCTCAGAAAAGCAGGGTTCGGATGCACGCTGGCGAGGAGCCGGGCATCGCGGCCCGAATACCCCGTTTCTTCGAGGAGTTCCCGCACTCCCGCCGCCACCGGATCCTCGCCGCGCTCGATCACTCCGCCCGGAATCTCCCACGAAAAATCATCGATGCCGTACCGGTACTGGTTGACCAACACGAGCCGGTCGTCGCCCGTGAGCGCCAAGACGTTTACCCAGTCGGTCGTGTCGACCACGACGAAATCGCGACGCACCTGACGACCCGGGTGGTGAAACTCCACCGCGTTTAAGTCGA
>JBILUB010000396.1:0-2986 GCA_044371245.1 Opitutaceae bacterium | reverse complement strand
CCGATCTCGTAGGCGAGACGCCACTGGGCGCAGAGCGTGCGCCAGCCAAACCAGACCGAGTGCCTCGGATCGTAGATGCTGGTCGCCTCCGCGCTCAGCCCGTTGAGCTCGATCACGGTAAACTCGCCCCGGCGCAGCGCCTCCGCCGAGGGCGTGCGCACGTCGTAGCGCCCAAAATAAAACCCCTCGTGGGCGCGGCTCACCCGCTCGACCGCGTCCTCCAGCTCGGGCGTGCGCAGGTCGGCGCCGTCGAGAAAGAGCGCGCCGCGGCAATGGGTGCCCAGCTCGGCCAGGACCACGCGCTCGCCCGCCGCGGGCACCTCGTCGAGCCGCTCCGTGTAGTGGTTCATGAAATACGCCGCCATGCCGATTGCGCGCTCGTCGGCGAGGATCAGCTCCTCCAGGGTCCGGCGGCCGTCGCCGGTGACGACCTGGGTGCGCTTGTCGGTGATGGCAAAGATCCGCCCGCGCTCGGCCCCGGGTCGCCGGGTGTAGAAGAGGCCAAACTCCACCCCGGGCACGTGGTCCTGCACGATCAGGCGCGCGCCGTCGTCCGCGAGTTTCACCCGCACCTCGGCCTCGCTGCGCGCGATGACCACGCCGCGGCCGCGTTCGCCCACGTCGGGCTTGAGCACCACCGGCCAGGGCTTGATGCCCTCGGCCTGGAAACGCGCCACCGCCACCGCGCGTTGCTCGACCGTGCCGGGCTCGAGCAGGGCCCAGCGCGCCACCCGGTCGCCCGCGCCGCGGAGGGCTTCAAGGATCTCGGCCTTCGATTCGCCGACCAAACCGCCGGCGGAGCCGATCCCGGGATTGGCCGCGGTGCAGACGCCCAGCCCGCCATGGCGCAGCGCGAGCCAGCCGACGTAGGCGAGGACCGGAGGATAGACCGCCCACATCGGCCAATACTCCCAGTGCGTCGCCCGCCGCCAGCGCGACACCCAGAGCCGGCGGCCGCGCCAGGTCGAGAGGCTGCGCGCGAGGACCCACAGGGCCCAGCCCGCCGCCACGACCGCGACCGCGGCCCAGGCCCGCTCGGCCCAGAGCGAGGTCGCGGTCTCGCCGAGCAGCCAGCTCGCGCCGACCAGCAGCGGCGCCCAGAGGCCGACCGCGAGCGCGAACCACAAAGTCAACTTCGCCCAAGGCGCGCGGAGCACGCCGGCCGCGAGGTAAAGGGGCAAACGCGTGCCGGGCACGAAGCGGCTGGCGAAGATCGCCGGGCCGCCGCGCGTCGCGAACCAGGCCTCGGCCCGGGCGAGCCGCTCCTCCGAGACCCGCCCGCGCAGCGGCCAGCGCGCGAGCGCCGCGCGCCCGAAGCCCCGGCCTGCCGCCACCAGGAGCAGATCCCCGGCGACGACGCCGGCGAAACAGGCCGCCGTGACCGCCCAAAACTCCAGCCGGCCCGCGGCCACGAGCAGGCCACCGGCCACGCACGCGAGGTCGTCGCTCACAAAGGTGGCCAGGGCCAGCGCCGCGAGCGGCATCGCCACGCCGCCGCCGACCGCGACGGCCCCGATCCACTCGACCAGCGCGGCCGCGTTCATGGGCAGACCTCCAGGCGCGCGCCCAGGCCGTCGCTCCGGCTCCAATCCACCGCGGTGTAGGCGAGGCGGGCGAAGATTTTTCCGTCGGCCCCGAGCGCGACCCGCACGGCGCAGACGCTGCGTGTGCCCGCGTCGGAGCGGTGCACGCGCACCGAGGAGGGCCCGGCCTCGACCTGGTGCGTCCAGTGCAGCCGCTCCAGCGCCGACGCACTCCGCCCGGAAGCGGAGGCCGCGAGCGTGCCGTGCGCGGCCTCGCGCGCCCGACGCACCTCCACCGGGGCGAAGGACGAGGACGTTTCGAAGACCACCTCGTCGCGCGCGTGGAGCCGGCGACCATCCCAGTGGAGTGCGCGGGAGCGGCCTCGGGCGTCGACCGCGACCAGCTTAAAGGGTGAAAAATCCTCCGGCACGCCGGGCGCCTCGGCGACGCGCGCGATCGCCTCGTCCGCCGTGGCCGCTCCGGCGGCGAGCAGGGGCAGATCGCCCCGGCTGCGCCGGCCGGGCGCGGTTGCGGGCGCCTCGTAGTCGTTGAGCACGCAGACGGTGAGGCCGCGCTCGTTCACGATCAGCCAAGTGCCGCCGCGCTCGCCGTCGCGGGGCGCGACGTAGCCCACGCCGTCGCTCGTGCGCTCGGCCCGCGGCGCGTGCTCCGCGGCGCGGGTGTGTTTCTCGTCGCGATTAAACCACAGGCGGTAGCCCGCCTCCTCGGGTTCACGCCAGATACTCAGGGTGCACATGGGGAACGGGGGACGCCTCAGGCCGCGGCGACCGCGGCGAGTTTTTGCCGCTCGCGATAGCGCAGGGTCGAGGGCGCGACGCCGAAGTTTTCCGGCAGGGCGTGGCCGCCGAGCGCGCAGATCACGCCGATCAGGGCGAAGTGGTGGACGGTGTGGCTGAGCAGGAACTCGAGCTCCCGCAGCGCACAGGAGTCGCCCCAGGGCTCGGGTTCGCCGGCCCGCGCCGTCTCCGAGCGCACGCGCAGGCGGGTGTTGCCCGTGGCCGCGGCGGCCGAGGCGAGCCGCGTCCGGATCTCCTCCACGCAGCGCGCGGCGTGCTCCGGGTCGCGCTCGATCCGGGGATCGCGGGCGCGCGCCTCGTAGTCGATCAAGCCGGTGCCGAGCCCTTGCAGGAAACTCGTGTAGTGCTCCAGCACGTGGCGCAGGTGCCCGCCCGCGGAGCTGTTGAAACAGGCCGGCTCGGCCCGCGCGTAGCCCGGCGCGTCGAGCGAAGCGAGCAACTCCACCGCCTGGGCCAGCGCCGCGACGTTGTCGCGCACCGCGGCCAGGACCATCGAAATACTTTCGCTTCTCATTTCTTCAGGATCTCCGGCCAGTTTTTTTCACCCGCGGCGATATGCTTGGCGGTGTCCGCCTCCCACATTTTTTGCACCTTTAGGTCGTAGTTCAGGTAAAGTTTTCCTCCGATGATTTTCCAGGCCTCGG
>JBILUB010000394.1:0-2995 GCA_044371245.1 Opitutaceae bacterium | reverse complement strand
AGGTGGGTCGAGGGGGCGGAGGGCGGGGTAGCGGGGGCGGGGATGTCGCCCTCGAGGAAGCGGAGGCGGGGGGCGAAACCGCAGTCGGCGGCGACGCGGTTACAGGTGGTGACGAGGTCGGCGCGGCGCTCGAGGCCGAGGATCTCGGCGCGCTCGCCGAGGAGGTCGGCGAGGGCGAAGGTGAGGTAGCCTTTGCCGGCGCCCATGTCGGCGAGGCGGAGGGGGGCGGGGACGGAAGACAGACCGGAAGTCTGCGCTAGTTCGGCGAGCAGGCCTTGGAGGAGCTCGGCGAATTTCTCGATCTGGCGGAATTTGTGCGCCATGCCCTCGCGGGGTTGGCCGCGATCGTTGGTGACGCCGAGGGCGCGCAGCCAGGGGGCGCCGGGGGTGATGAGGCGGGCTTTGGCGCGGTCGTGAGTGGCGGGCGGGATCGGCGGAGCGCTGTCGGCAGTCTTGACGCGCAGGCGGGCGGGCTTGGCGGGGTCGGCGGATTGCTCGAGCTGCGCGGTCTGGAGCGGGGTGAAGAGGTGGGCGTCGAGGAAGGAGTCGGCGAGCAGCTGAAGTAGGAGCGAGGCGGCCGGCTCGGCCGGGAGATTTTTGGTCAGATCGCGGGTCGCGTGGCGAAAGACGAGGGAGATATGGGGGCCGCCGCGGAGGGTGACGGGACGGGCGAAGACCTGTCGCAGCGTGGGGTCGGGCGAGCCGGGGCGGGGTTTGCCGAGGGTGAGCTTGACGAGAGTGCCCGTCGACAAGGCCTCGTGGAGCAGGGTGTGAAAGCGGGCGAGGGCGTCGGGGGCGGGCATGGCGTGGGATCAAGGGGGAGATGGGGCGGGACCGAGGGCGGGGCAAGCGGGGCCTGCATCGTGGAGGCGTCGTCGTGGATGGGCGTCGAAAAAGGGGCGTCGAGGAAGCGCGTCGAGGCGGGGTGGATTTACGTTTGCCGGAGGCGGAGGCGCGGCCCACGTTGGCCGGTTCCCATGAGCGAATCCGTGCCCGACATCTCCCATGACCAACATGCCGTGCGGCGTCAGAAGCTGGCCGAGCTGCGCGCCGGGGGTTTCGACCCCTTCCGCGCGAACGTGGCGACCACGCATTTCTCGCAGGACGCGAAGGCGCTCTACGTGGAGGGGCAGGACAATGTGACGGGGGTGACGGTGGCGGGACGTTTGGTGACCTTCCGGGTGCAGGGCGGCAGCTCGTTCGTGAAGATCCAGGATCAGCAGGGGCAGATGCAGCTCTATTTCCGCAAGGACGTGCTGGGCGAGGAGCGCTACCTCGTTTTTAAAAAGCAGCTCGATCTGGGCGACATCGTCGGCGTGACGGGCGTGCTGTTTAAAACCAAGACGGGCGAGATCACGGTGCGGGTGGACTCGTTTACGCTGGTGGCGAAGGCGCTGCGCCCGCTGCCGGAAAAGTGGCACGGCCTGAGCGACGCGGAGCAGGTGTATCGGCAGCGGTATTTGGATTTGATCGTAAACGCGGAGTCGCGCCACCGGTTGATGACGCGGGCGCGGATCGTGAGCGCGGTGCGGCGCTTTCTCGAGGACCGGCAGTTTCTCGAGGTGGAGACGCCGGTGCTGCAGAGCGTGGCGGGAGGGGCGGCGGCGCGGCCGTTTCAGACGCATCACAACGCGCTGGGCGCGGACTTCGTGCTGCGCATCTCGCTGGAGCTTTATCTAAAGCGCATGCTCGTGGCGGGCTACGACCGCGTGTTCGAGATCGGGCGAAATTTCCGCAACGAGGGCGTGTCGCGCCGGCATAATCCCGAGTTTACCATGCTCGAGGTTTACCAGGCCTACAGCGACTACCGCGGCATGATGACGCTCGTGCAGGATCTGCTGCGTCATCTGGTGCGGGATGTGGTGAAGCCGACCGAGACGGAGGGCGAGGGCGAGACGGCGGTGACGCGGCCGAGCATGCGGATCAAACACGCGGCGAGCGGCGAGTGGATCGATTTTGAAGGCGGCTGGCGTGAGGTGAAATACAAGGACCTCATCATCGAGAAGACGGGCGACCCGCAGTGGTTTTCGCGCTCGAAGGAGGAGAAAATCGCGGGCGTGCAGAAGCTCGGGCTCTTCGCGGACGCGAAGTGGGAGGAATTTGAGCTGACCAACGAGATTTTCGGCAAACTGATCGAACCGACGCTGATCCAGCCGACCTTCGTCACGCACCTGCCCAAGGAGCTGTGCCCGCTGGCGAAGATCACCTTGGACGATCCGTCGACGATCGATGTGTTCGAGCTGATCATCGGCGGCATGGAGATCGCGCCCGCCTACTCGGAGCAGAACGATCCCGATGTGCAGCGCGCGATGTTCGAGGCGCAGGCCGGCGAGGAGCAGCAGAAGGTCGACCAGGATTTCCTGCTGGCGCTGGAGCATGGCATGCCGCCGGCGGGCGGCATGGGCATCGGGATCGACCGGCTGTGCATCCTGCTCACGGGCGCGGAGAGCATTCGCGACGTGATTTTGTTTCCCCAACTGCGGATTACGCACGGCTGATCACTCAAGGCATGGCCACGGAGAACACAGAGCGCGGACACGGAGGGCACAGAGGACAACCGGGAGACTGGATTGGCTCTGTGTTCTCCGTGTCCGAGCTCCGTGAACTCCGTGGCTAAAATCTGAAGCGAATGAGTTGGCCGCTCTATTTGGCGTTGAAGCAGCTCTTCCCGACGGGAAGGCGGTTTCCGTTTTTCACGTTCATCTCGATCCTCGGGGTGGCGCTGGGCGTGACCCTGCTGATCGTCTCGATCTCGGTGATGGGCGGTTTCGGTCGCGAGATCCGGAACATGATCGTCAACACCCAGGGCGAGGTGCAGGTGCGGGCGGCGGGGCTGATGGAGAATCCCGCGGCGGTGATGACGGCGGTGAAAAAAGTCGACGGCGTGGTGGCGGCGGCCCCTTTCGCGGAGGGAGTGGTGATGTTGAAACGCGACCGCCAGCCGGCTTTCCCCGCGATCCAGGGCATCGACATCAACCACGTGGAGGAGGTGGTG
>JBILUB010000393.1:0-2996 GCA_044371245.1 Opitutaceae bacterium | reverse complement strand
CCGGGCCCAACCCCACCTCGATGCTTTCCGCCTCCTCCCGGACTTCGAATTTCACTTTCTCCGCCGCGGCCAGCCAGGACAACTCCGCCTACACCGGCACCGTCGACATCTCCACCGCCGTCTCCTTCGACGGCTCCTCCGCCTCCTACTTCACCGGCGCCTCCGAGGTCCGCGTCACCAACCTCGGCCAGGTCACGTTCACCTACGCGTTGACCACCGCCGAGCTCGCCAACCTCCACCTCGACGTCGGCGCCGACTTCATCGTCTCCGGTGCCTCCGGCTCGCTCGCTTCGGTCGATCTCGGCGCGGTCTTCGCCAACACCGGCGCCACCCTCCTGCTCAACAACTACACCACCCCGATCGCCAACCGGCTCGGCGGCCCGTCGCGCGCCGTCCACCTCGACGATTTCGCCCTCCACGTGCACGGGCACTCGTCGACCAATCCGGCCGACGCCTACACCGAAACCATCGGCGCCCTCACCTACGAGGGCGCGGCCGCGCTGCAGGTCCGCTCGCGCACCTCGACTTCCTCGAAGATGGCGCTCGTGGCGGACTCCCTCTCCCTCGCGCCCGGCACCGTCGGCACCCTCAAAATCATCTCCACCACCGTCTGGGATGATCTCAACGGTGTTTTCCTCACCAATGCTCCCACCGTCACCAACGGCATCCTCCATCCCGGCATCGTTTTTTCCGAATCCATCGACTTCGGCACCCTGCGCACCGTGGGCGCGGGCTCTTTCTCCGGACTTTATCAACCGGTGGAGTTTTCCGCCTACACCGACTACTTCAACCCCACCGTCTGGACGCCCGCCTCCGCCACCGAAGTCTCACGGATCTTCTTCGACGATCTCTCCACCGGAAACGCCACCCTTTCCGCCGATACCGATGTCTACGCCCTGAAATTCGACAACACCGGCCCGTCCGGCAACCGCGGCCTCGATCTCTCCGGTCACCGGCTCACCGTCGGCTCCGGCGGCATTATCTTCGCCCGAAACGAAAACGAGGACATCGACATCCTTGGCACCACCCCGGGCAGCGAACTGGCCTTCGGCTCCCAGACGGCCTACCTCTACACCCACGGCGCCTCGGGCACCGCGTCGGCGATCAGCGCCGTGATCTCCGGCACCGGCGGTCTGGTGAAAAGCGGCCCCGGCGGCCTCGAACTGCTCGGGGGCAACACCTTCACCGGCGGCGTCTTCATCAACGAGGGCACCTTGTTCCTCGGCACCAACGACAGCCTCAATCATCAGGTCGTCACCGTCGGGGGCGAGGGCGTGCTCGCCGTCCGCTCCACCCCCACCACCAACGTGCTCGCCGGTCTCGCCGGCAACGGCGAGGTCGAGATCGCGGGCGGCCACGGCGACCAGACCCTGCGGATCGAGACCACCACCGGCCAGACCCACACCTACTCCGGCGTCCTCTACAACAGCGGCGGCACGCTCTCGATCGAGAAGAGCGGCGCGGGCACCCAGATCTTCACCGGCACCCGCGCGGCCGACAGCACCGGCACCACCTCCACCGGCACGACGACGGTTCTCGGGGGCACCTTGGTCGTCGACGGCGACTGGAGCGCCACCACCGGCGACGTCATCACCGACGCCGGCGCCACCCTCTCGGGCGGCGGCATCCTCGGCGGCGCCACCTTGGTCGAGGGCACGCTCGCGCCCGGCCACCTCACCCGCCGCGGCGACCTGCGTTTCCTCGGCAACCTCGGGCTCGCCGCCTCGTCCGAGCTCCAGCTCGACCTCGACAGCGGCGCCACCCGCGGCACGACCTACGACGCCATCACCGTCGGCGGCACTTTCGCCCTCGGCGGCCGCCTCTCCCTCAACGTCACCACCCTGGGCGCCGCCGAGCACCGCTACCGACTCTTCGACTTCGTCGCCAGCACCGGAAACTTCGACCAGGTCTCGATCGTCGGCGTCCACAACTCCACCCTCACCCGCTCCGGCAATGTCTGGTCCGGCGTGGTCGACGGCCGCGCCGTCTCCTTCGACCAGACTATCGGCGAGGTCATCGTCGCCGCCGTGCCCGAGCCCGCCACCTGCGCCGCCCTCGCCGGCTTCGGCGCCCTCGCCTTCGCCAGCCTCCGCCGCAAGCCCCGCCGCTGAGTCGGCACACCCGCCCGCGCTCGATCCGCCGACGGGCGCAGCGCGAGCAAACGAAGCCCCGTCCAGCCACCCCGGAAACTACCCACCGAACGCCAAAGCAAATTGCCCGCCCAGGGCTACACCCGGGCCCCTGCGCGCCGATAGAAGCTCAGGTTCGTGTTGATCGTGAGCCGACCACCCGCCTTCCCGATGCGTCCCCGTCCCGATCCTTCCAGCCTGCCTCGTTCCACGCTGCGAACCCTCGTGCTCGGTGTCGCGGCGAGCGCCGGCGCGCTCGCTCCCGCCGCCACGCTCACCTGGCAAAACAACGCCACGTCCTCGACCTGGAGTTTCGCCGGCAACTGGGGCGGCACCGCGCCCACCGACGGCGATGATCTTGTGTTCTCCAGCGCTTCGGGCGCGCTCGCCTTCCAGCCTTCCGCAAACGACCTCGTCGACCTTCGCCTTCGCAGCCTCACGTTTCTCAACAGCACCTTCAACTCCGCCATCACCCTCGGGGGCGAACGCATCCTCCTCGACGGCACCCTCGGCGCCACGAACACGCTGTCCACCGCGAACACCGCCTTCGGCCGCACCGTCACCATCGGCAATCAGCTCGAGCTCGTAGGCACCCAGACTTGGACCACCGCCAACAACGCCAACTCCCGCTTCATCCTCAACGGTTCGATCACCGGCGACGCCACCGTCACGCTCACGGGGCGTGCCGGTTCCGCGCCCGAGATCCCGCAAAATCGGAACACCAATTTCAACTTCTCCGTCGCGGTCGGCGAAACCAACACCGGCTTCACCGGCGTGGTCGTCATCTCCTCCCAAGTGCTCTTCAGCGGCTCCGACGCCGCCTATTTTTCCGGCGCGGAAGCGGTGCATGTCATCGGCCTCGGCCAG